>PHBF01000113.1 GCA_002841905.1 Deltaproteobacteria bacterium HGW-Deltaproteobacteria-17 | reverse complement strand
GCGGGCGGCCTCCTCCATGTCCCAGGTGCTCACACCCGGGCGTGCCATCTCCTGGCACAGATCCAAAACATCACTCACCATCAAGTTCGCCCGTCGGAGTTTTTCAATCTCGGAGCGGGCTTTCAACCGGACGTGCATTATTAGTGTCATTCCCTTCGAAGATCAAGAGAGAACTTCGAAAATTCTCTCCGTGACCTCCGGTACCTTGCCAACACCATCCACGACCAGCAATTTCCCTTGCTTTTCGTAGTATTCCACAAGGGGTGCCGTCATCTTGTGATACGCCTCGAGGCGCTTGACGACGGCTTCTTCCGTATCATCGGCCCGGTGAACCAGCTCCACGTTGCAGGTATCGCACAAGAGATCTCTCTTGGGCGGTCCGAACAGGATATGATATGGATGCTTGCACTGCGGGCAGGAACGGCGACCGGTGATGCGCGGCAGGATGACCTCGTCACCGACGCGGATCTCCACGACGCGATCGATGGCGATCCCCAGGCGGGCCAGCGCCTCATCGAGGGCGGCGGCCTGGACCAGCGTGCGCGGGAAGCCGTCGAGGATGAAACCCTTGGCACAGTCCGGGTTCTTCAGACGCTCCTCGACGATCCCGATCACGACCTCGTCGGGCACCAACTGCCCGCCATCCATGTAGGTCGCGGCCAGCTTCCCCATCTCGGTGCCGTTGGCGCGGGCTTCCCGCAGCATGTCACCGGTGGAGATCTGAAGGATGCCGAATTTGGACGTCAGCGGACCGGCCTGGCTGCCCTTGCCGGATCCCGGAGCTCCCAGAAGAATCAACCGCATGGCTTTCACCTTTGTTAGCCGCGACGTCCGCGAAGACGCGGACCGCGGGGGCCGCTGAGGCCTTCGTAGTGGCGGGTGATCAGGTGGCCTTCAATCTGCTGCACCGTGTCGAGCGCGACGCCGACGACGATCAGCAGCGAGGTGCCGCCGAAATAGAAGGGGACATTGAAACGGATCTGCAGCATGTTCGGGAGCACGCAGACGGCGGCCACGTACACGGCACCACCCCAGGTGAGGCGGGTGAGGACGCGGTCGATGTAGTCGGCGGTGCGCTGGCCCGGACGGATGCCCGGAATGAAGCCACCCTGCTTCTTCATGTTGTCCGCCACGTCCTTCGGATTGAAGGTGACCGCGGTGTAGAAGAACGCGAAGAAGACGATCAGGGTGACATAGATGAGGTTGTAGCGCCAGTCGGTCGGCTGGAACATGCTGGAGAACTGCTGCAGCCAGCGGCTCTCGGTGAACGAGGCGATCTGGGCCGGGAACATCAGCAGCGAGGACGCGAAGATGGGCGGAATGACGCCGGCCATGTTGACCTTCAGGGGCAGGTGCGACGAGGCTCCGCCGTACAGGCGGCGACCCACCACGCGCTTGGCGTACTGCACCGGGATCTTCCGGTAGGCCCGCTCGAAGAACGTGATCACGGCGATGACGCCCACCACGATCGCGGCGATGATGGCGAGGTTGAGCACGCCCATGTCACCGCGCTTGAACTGACGGTACAACACCGTCAGGGCGTCGGGCAGGTCCGCCACGATGCCGGCGAAGATGATCAGGGAGATGCCGTTGCCGATGCCGCGCTCGGTGATCTGTTCGCCGAGCCACATGATGAAGATCGTACCCGATGTGACCGCCAGGACCGTGATGAGCCTGAAGCCCAGTCCGGGCTCGATGACCATGCCGGGGTACGCCAGGTTCTGGCCTTCGAGCCAGGTGGCGATGAAGTAGCCCTGGATCAGCGACAGCAACACCGTGCCGTAGCGGGTGTACTGGTTGATCTTCTTGCGGCCCGCCTCGCCTTCCTTGTTGAGTTGCTCCAGGTGCGGAACGACCACGGTGAGCAGCTGGATGATGATCGATGCGCTGATGTAGGGCATGATGCCGAGCGCAAAGATGGACAACTGCTTGAGCGCGCCGCCGCTGAACATGTTCATCATGCCCAGGAACGTGCCCGAGGCGCCGGCCATGATCTGTTTCATGACCGCACGGTCCACGCCGGGGACGGTGACAAAGACGCCGATGCGGTAAATGGCCAGAAGACCCAGGGTGAACAGCAGACGCTTCCGCAGTTCCGGAATTTTATGGATATTTGCAAAACCACTAGCCATGGGTTGTTCTTTCTACCAGTCGTTGGTGGGTTGGCTTTGGCCCGAAAAACGCACCCGACTACCGGGTCGGCAGAACCGTGACGCTGCCACCGGCGGCTTCGAGTTTCTTCTTCGCGAGCCGGCCGACCTGGTGGACTTCCACCTTCCAGGCCTGGGTCACGCGGCCCGAATCCGTCAGACGGACCCGCTGGCCGCCCTTGAGGACGCCGAGCTTCTTCAGGGTCTCAGGCGTGACTGCGCCGCCACGGGGGAACCAAGAGCGCAGGTGGTCGAAGTTGATCTTCAGGATGTCATTGGCGGGGTCGAGGACGCTGACGCGGCCGCCCTTGCCTTCGATCATCAGACGGGCCGTGTTGGACACACGGTGCGCGGAGATGGAATACTTGCCGGAGATCGTGCCGGCGGCGACGATCTCGTAGGCCTCTTCGGCGGACTTCAGCAGTCCGGCGGCCAGAAGCGAAGCGGGGGTCACCTCGATCACGGCGTCGGCCTTCTTGGGGAACTTCTTGGAGATGTTGCCCAGCGTGATGCGGCGATACTGACGGGCCGCGGTCAGCAGGTGCACGGAGCCGCCCTTGCCTTCGATGGCCGTGCGGGCCGGAGCCGTGATGCGGTGGGTCGTGATCTCATAGGCGGCGCTCAGTTCGGCGTCACCCAGGATCTTGAGGTTGGTCGACGTGCCCGTGACCAGACCCTTCTCCTTGAGGGAGTCGAGGCTGATCGTCCCGCCGTTCGGGAACACGCGCACGAGCTCTTCGAGCGTCACTTCGGCGTATTCGACGCGACAGACATTCTTGAAGCCGCGCTTGGGGATACGGCGCTGCAGGGGCATCTGGCCGCCCTCGAAGCCGGGGCGGATGCTCGAACCCGTGCGGGCGGTCTGACCCTTGCCACCGCGACCGGCGTTGGTGCCCCAGCCCGAACCCTGACCGCGACCGACGCGCTTCTTCCGCTTGGTCGCACCCTTTGAGGGATGTAAATTCGATAAGTTGGTCATGATCTATTTCCCTTCCTGATCATAGGGTTCAATGGAGACCAGATGCGACACCTTCAGGATCATTCCACGGATCTCCGGGGTGTCCTTGAGGATGCGGATGCGTCCGGTGTACGTCAGGCCAAGGCCCTTGAGCGTTTCGCGTTCCCTTTCGGTGCGGCCGATGGTGCTCCGGGTACGTGTGACTTTGATATGCGTAGCCATGTTCTATTCTCCTGTCCAAACCACCTGGCGGGAATCAGTTCGTGATTTCCATGCTTCGGCGGGCGCTTACTTCCTTCGTGCTGCGCATGGCGCCCAGCGCATCGAAAGTCGCCTTCAACACGTTGTGGTTGTTGTTGCTGCCCAGACATTTCGTCAGGACGTTGTGAACCCCGAGGGCCTCCATCACCGCGCGAACGGCGCCGCCGGCGATGACGCCGGTACCCTTGGCGGCCGGACGAAGCAGGACACGACCGGCACCGTAGTGACCGATGACCTCGTGCGGAACGGTGGACTCCAGCAGCGGCACGGAGATCATCGTGCGCTTGGCGTGCTCGGTGGCCTTGCGGATGGCTTCAGGCACTTCATTGGCCTTGCCCAGGCCGTAGCCGGCCCGGCCCTTGCCGTCGCCGACTACCACCAGCGCGGCGAAGGAAAAGCGACGACCGCCCTTGACGACCTTGGCGACGCGGTTAATGTAGATTAACTTCTCAATGAATTCCTTGGGTTCTTCGGTCATGTGCGACATTCAATTCCTCATCAAGGGAGCCCAGCTCCCCGTGGAACAATTAAAAATTCAATCCACCCTCGCGGGCGCCTTCCGCCAGCGCGGCCACCCGGCCATGATACAGATACCCGGCGCGGTCGAACGTGACCAGCTCAATATTCTTGGCCTTGCAGATCTCGGCGATCTTCATGCCGACCTTCTTGGCCTGTTCTTTCTTCTTGAGGCCCTTCATCGCGTCACGGACGTCAGGCGACAGCGTGGAAACGCTGGCCAGCGTCTGTCCGGACACATCGTCGATGACCTGGACATAGATGTGGGAGTTGGAACGGAAGACCGCCAGACGGGGCCGCTCGGCGAGTCCCTTGACGTGCTTGCGCACACGAATCTGGCGAATGCGCCGCATGTTGAGTTTCTTCTTGGAGATCATCACGAACACCTGTTAGCCTTTCGCTTTTCCTTCTTTCTGCTTGACCTTTTCATCCGTGTAACGGATGCCCTTGCCCTTGTAGGGCTCGGGGGGCCGGAACCCACGGATTTCCGCGGCGACGGAGCCCAGCAGAGTCTTGTCATGGGACTTGATCATGATCCGAAGACCCTTCTCGAGCACCTCACCGGTCACACCCTGCGGAAACTCGAAATAGATGGGGTGGGAGTAACCCAGTGACAGCACCAGGAACTTCCCCTTCATTTCGCAGCGGTAGCCGACGCCGATGATATCGAGGGTACGCGAGAAACCTTCGTGAACGCCCTTGACCTGGTTGGCCAGGATGGAGCGGACGCGACCATGGTTGGCGCGCATCTGGATCTCGTCGTTTTCACGCTTGACCAGAAGTTGGTTATTTTCCTTCACCACGGAGATGCCGGCCGGGACTTCCTGGGAGAGCGTTCCCAGTTTGCCTTTCACCTGGACCTTGTTGGCGGCCACGGTGACTTCGACCCCCGAGGGGATATTGATGGGCAATTTACCGATACGAGACATATCGTTTCCTCCTACCCTTACCAGACCGTACAGATCACTTCGCCGCCAATGTTCAATTTGCGGGCCTGTGAATCCGTCATGACGCCACGGCTCGTGGTGACGATGGCCACGCCGAGACCAGAACGTACCTTGGGCAGGTCTTCCTTGCCCACGTATACGCGCTGTCCGGGCTTGGACATGCGTTTGAGCCCTTCGATGGCGGGCTGGTTATTCTCGTCGTACTTGAGGTCGATGACGAGATTGCTGAGTTTTCCGATGGCTTCTTCCCGATAGTCGGCGATGTAGCCTTCCTTTTTGAAGACTTCAGCCAACGAACACTTCAACCGGGAGGACGGCATGGCAACCGAAGTTTTCCTTGCCTGAAGGCCGTTGCGGATACGGGTCAAGAAATCTGCAATAGGATCTGTCATAGACATTGCTTGTTCTCCCTACCAGCTGGCCTTGATAACGCCAGGAATCATGCCACTTAAGGCCAGTTTCCGGAAACAAAGCCGGCACATATCGAACTTGCGCATATAGGCGCGGGAACGACCACAATGCGGACAGCGGTTGCGTTGACGAATCTTGAATTTTTCATTCTTGTCGAGCATTTTACAGAGACGAGCCACGCGAGTCCTCCTTACTTCCTGAACGGCATACCGAAATGCCGCAACAAAGCACGGGCATGGTCATCCGATTTCGCAGTGGTCACGATCGTGATGTTCATACCGCGGATTTTTTCGATTTTGTCATAACTGATTTCCGGGAAAATGATCTGCTCGCGGATTCCCAGCGAGTAATTCCCGCGTCCGTCGAAGCCCTTGGACGACACACCCTTGAAGTCACGCGTGCGGGGAAGGGCGAAGGTGACCAGGCGATCCAGGAATTCATACATCTGCTCGCGACGCAGGGTCACCATGGCGCCAATCTTCATGCCGGCACGAAGTTTGTAATTGGCGATGGACTGCTTGGCCTTGGTGACCACGACCTTGCGGCCGGAGATCAACTGGAGCTCATCTACGACGCTGTCGAGCAGCTTCGGGTTGGCGATCGCCTCACCCAGGCCGACATTGATGACGATCTTCGTGATCTTGGGAATTTCCATGATATTTTTGTATTGGAATTCCTCGATCATCTTCTTGGTGATCGTCTCATTGTACATTTTCTGCATGCGGGGCATTTCCTTGCGAACGATCCGCTCCTGGAACTTCGGCTTGCCCTTGCTTTTGCCCGCATCAGCCTTCTTATTCGAATCCTGTTTAGCCATCATGATTCTCCACCCTTACTTGGCGTTCTCGATGATTTCGCCATTACCTTGGGAACCGCGTGCTACACGCACTTTGCGTCCGTCCGGCAGTACTTTCACACCCACACGCACACCCCTGACCAGTTTCTTCTCATCCTTGGATCCGATGTGGGAAGCCGTGGAGGGATCCACCGGCTGCACGTTGGAGATATGAATGGAAGCTTCCCGGGTCTCCTGGGTGCCCTTGCTGTTCGCGTCATTGGACTTCTTGTTCACCTTCACGAGGTTCACGCCCTCGATGATGACGCGATCACCCTTGGCCATCAGGCGCAGCACGCGGCCGGTCTTGCCTTTGTACTTGCCCGCGATAACCTTGACAACATCGCCTTTACGAATACGCGCTAACATTAGATGACCTCCGGGGCGAGCGAAACGATCTTCATGAATTTCTTCGCCCGCAACTCGCGTGCGACGGGTCCGAAGATGCGGGTGCCGATCGGCTCCATCGCTCCGTTCAGCAGAACGGCGGCGTTGTTGTCGAACTTGATGTAGGACCCGTCACGACGGACGATTTCTTTGGACGTGCGGACGATGACGGCCTTCAGGACGTCGCCCTTCTTGACCTTCGCGGTGGGAATGCTTTCCTTGACGGAAACGACGATCACGTCGCCCACCGAGGCGAATTCACGCTTGGAACCGCCCAAAACCTTGACGCACATGACTTTCTTGGCGCCAGAGTTGTCGGCTACTTCGAGGATGGTTAACATCTGAATCATCGAAACACCTCGCTCCCTACAGATTCACAACGGTTTTGCGCTCGACGAGCTTCTGCACGCGCCAGCGCTTCATTTTGGACAGGGGGCGGGACTCGATAATTACGACTTTGTCCCCTTCCTTGTATTCGTTCTTCTCATCATGAGCCAGGTAGTCGGCATACCGGGTCAGGAACTTCTTGTACAGGGGGTGAAGCATCCGGCGCGTCACGCGCACCTTCACCGTTTTATCCATCTTGCCGGAAGACGTGACGACTCCCAGCATCGTTCTCTTGTGACGGCGTTCATTAGACATTTTTTCCTCCACTCTTGGCAGCGGCGCGGCGGCTGATCTCGGTCAGCACGCGGGCAACATTCTGCCGCGTGGCACGCATCTTGTTCGTGTCCTTCAACTGGCTCGTCGTGTGCATAATGCGCAGCTCGAAAATTTCATGTTTCAGCGTGGCGAGCATCCCCTTGAGTTCCTCGGAGGTGCGATCACGCAACTGTTTCGGGGCGTACGGTGAATCTTTCATATGACCATCTCCCTGGACACAAAGCGGGTATCAATGGGAAGTTTGTGGTGCGCCAGGCGGAACGCCTCACGTGCACTCGCCTCGTCGACGCCCACGACCTCATACAGGATGTGACCGGGTTTCACCACGGCTACCCATTCATCCGGCATGCCCTTTCCCTTGCCCATGCGGGTTTCAGCCGGCTTGCTGGTCAGCGGCTTGTGCGGGAAGATGCGGATGAAGACCTGACCGCCGCGCTTGATGTGACGCGTGATGGCGACACGACCGGCCTCGATCTGACGCGAGGAGAGGAACCCGCACTCGGCGGCCTGCAGACCGTAATCACCAAAGGCCACGCGGTCTCCGCCCTTGGCGCGACCCTTCATACGGCCTTTTTGTACTTTGCGATGTTTGACTTTCTTCGGGGCTAACATGGGTTACCAACCCCTTTCCGTGCTGCTGTCGTAGGACAGAACGTCACCATTGTAGATCCAGCACTTCACGCCGATCGCGCCATACGTGGTGCGAGCGGTGGCGGTGCCGTAGTCGATGTCCGCGCGCAGCGTGTGCAGCGGAACACGACCTTCCATGTACCATTCGCGGCGGGCGATCTCGGCGCCGCCGAGGCGGCCGGACAGATACACCTTGATGCCCTTGACGCCCATCTGCATGGAGGTCTGGATGGACTTCTTCATGGCGCGGCGGAAGTTCACGCGAC
>PHBF01000112.1 GCA_002841905.1 Deltaproteobacteria bacterium HGW-Deltaproteobacteria-17 | reverse complement strand
CCCCAGCAACGGACGTTCCCGTCCGAAAGGGTGGTGCAGGAGAACCCCTGCCCCGCGGAGATGCCCACGGCGCCGGTCACGCCGCCGACGGCGACGGACGTGAACCGGTCGGTCGTGGTCCCATCCCCCAGAGCCCCTGTCTCATTCAGCCCCCAGCAGCGCAGGGTCGAACCGGACTGCCTGGCACAGGTGTGCTCAACGCCGGCGCCGACGTGCGTGACACCTGTCAGCCCGGACACGACCACCGGCGTGCTCCTGGAGACCTGTGTCCCGTCCCCGAGCTGCCCGAAATTGTTCCGACCCCAGCAGCGGACCGTCGAATCCGCGAGGACCGCGCAGACATGCGAGAACCCGGCGGCGAGACCGGCCGCGGTGAGGATCCCCGTCACGGAGACGGGCGTGTTGCGGTTGGTGGTGCTCCCGTCGCCCAACTGACCGTAAAGATTGTATCCCCAGCATTGGACGACGCCCGTCGTGAGGCGGGCACAGGAGTGCTTGGACCCCGTCGAGATGGCGGTGGCGCCGGAGAGCCCCGACACGGCCACGGGCACGATCTGAGAGACGTTGTTACCGTTGCCCAGCTGGCCTTCGGTGTTCAGGCCCCAGCAGACCACGCCCCCCCCCGCGCGCAGGGCGCACGTGTGATTGCTGCCCGCGGCGATGGCGATTGCATCGGTCAGCGTGGTGACCACCTTCGGCACGGAACTGTCGGTGTAGGTCCCATCGCCCAGCTGGCCACTCGCGTTCGATCCCCAGCACTTGGCGGTGCCGTCGGAGAGGACGGCACAGGTGTGGTTCTGGCCTGAAGCGATATCCACCACGCCCGAAAGCCCGGTCACGACCACGGGGGTGCACTGGAACATGTCTGCGGCCGGTCCGACCTGCCCACGATAATCGTAGCCCCAGCACCGCACCGTCCCGTCGTCGAGCAAGGCACAGACGTGCTGGTAGCCCGCCGATACCTTCAACACCGCGCGGCAGCCGGACTCGTCGAAGCCGCAGAGGGAATCGCAGCCGAGGGTGCCTGTGAAGTGGCCCATGGAACGGCAGGACTCGCCCTCGAGCGCAGGGCCGTCGCAGTCCTCGTAGGCGGGCTGCACTTCGAGATCACCACAGAAGCCGGAAGCCACGCAGGAGGCCAGGTCGAACTGGCAGCCGGCCGTACAGGAGAGCGTGCCCCCGTAATAGTTGAGGGAGAGGCAGCTCTCACCGTCGAGGTCGACGCCGTCGCACTGCTCGCCGTAGCCGGTCTGGGCCCAGGCGTCGCCGCAGTACTGGGAGCAGCCCGAGAGCACGAAGCGGCAGTTGGCGTCGCACGCCAGGATGCCCGTGTAGAAGTCCTGTGTCACGCAGCTCTCCCCGTTGAGGTTGCCGCCGTCGCACTCCTCGCCGTAGGCGGTCTGCACCGAACCGTCGCCGCACCGGCCCTCGGCGATGCAGGCGGCCTCGTTGAAGCCGAGGCAGTCGGTGTCGCAGGCGAGCGCGCCGCCGTAGTACCCGCGGGTGGCGCAGGTCTGGGAGTTCAGCGCGGTGCCGTCGCAGACCTCGCCGTAGCCGGGCTGCAACGTGTTGTCGCCGCACCTGCCCACCGCCGCGCAGACGGACTCGTCGAAGGTCCGGCAATCGGTGTTGCAGAAGAGGGTCCCGGCATAGTAGCCGCGGGTCACGCAGGTCTCGGAGTTGAGGTTCGTCCCGTCGCAGACCTCGCCGAAGGCCAGCTGCACCGTCGCGTCACCGCATCGGCCCACCGCCGCGCAGGCGGTCTCGTCGTAGGCCTGGCAGTCGGCGGCGCAGGCCAGGGTGCCTCCATAGAAGCCATGGCTGAGGCAGGTTTCGGAGTCCAGGTTCGTGCCGTCGCAGACCTCCCCGTGGGCGGAATGCAGGATGTTGTCGCCGCACCGGCCCGCCGCCACGCATGAGGTGACGTCGAACGTGCGGCAGTCGGCGGCGCAGGCCAGGGTGCCGCCATAATAGCCCAGCGCCAGGCAGCTCTGGGCGGCCAGGTTGTCCCCGTCGCAGACCTCGCCGAAGCCCGTCTGGATGTCGGCGTCGCCGCAGCTCTCCAGGCAGCCCGAGAGCTCCACGTGGCAGTCGGCCGAGCAGGAGAGCGTCCCCTGGTAGAAGCCGTAGTCGCCGCAGGTCAGTCCGTTCAGGTCGGAGCCGTCGCACTCCTCGCCGTAGGCCTCCTGCAGCAGGCCGTCGCCGCAGCGGCCGAAGCCCGAGCAGTCGGCGGTGTCGAAGGTCTCGCAGCCGGCGTCGCACGCCAGCGTGCCGCCGTAGAACCCCAGCAGTTCGCAGGTCTGCCCGTTCAACTCCGCGCCGTCGCACACCTCCCCGTAGCTGTCTTGGACCGTGGAGTCGCCGCAGCGGCCCTCGTTGGCGCAGTCGGTGACATCGAAGGTCCCGCAGTCATCCATGCACGCCAGGGCGCCGCCGTGGTAGCCCAGATCTTCGCAGGTCAGGCCGTTGAGCGCCGTGCCGTCACAGACCTCGCCGTACTGGTCCTGGATCGCGTCGTCGCCGCAGCGTCCCTCGGCCGCGCAGCCGGTCGTGTCGAAGCCGCAGTCGGCGCCGCAGACCAGCGCGCCGCCGTAATAGCCCAGCGACTCGCAGGTCCCGCCACCCAGGTTGGCGCCTTCGCAGTCCTCACCGTAGGCGGTCTGCACCTGACCGTCGCCGCAGCGCCCGAAGGTGGCGCAGGACATCAATTCATACGTGCAGTCCGTGTCGCAGGTCAGTTCGCCGCCGTAGTAGCCCAGGGATTCGCAGGTCGCGCTGCCCAGGTCGTCGCCCTCGCACTCCTCCGTGGGCGCAGTGATCGTGCCATCGCCGCAGACGGCCTCGGCCTCGCAGCCGGTGGTGTCGAAGGAGCAGTTGGGCATGCACGCCAGCGTCCCCGTGCCCAGGCCCAGGCTCGTGCAGGTCTCGCCACCCACGTCCGCGCCCTCGCAGTCCTCTCCGAACTGGGTCGAGATCACACCGTCGCCGCAGCGTCCTTCGCAGACCGACAGATCCAGCGTGCAGTCGGCGTTGCAGGCGAGATCGCCGTTCTGCTGGTAATAGCCCAGCGAGGCGCAGTCCTGCACCGTGAGCGCCGCGCCGTCGCAGGCCTCACCCGTGTCGAGCGCGCCGTTGCCGCAGGTCTCCTGCTTCGGGGTCGCGTCGTCGCAGCCGATGGCCAACAAGGCCAATGCCATGAAAAGAATTGCCACTGGATTTTTCATGTCGTTCTAGCTCCTGAATGGGGTTTCCGTTTGCTCCATACCGCAACGGCTTCCCTCTGACAAGAAAAATCTACATCATCCATCGATGAGGGGAATCAGGCCGCTGAAACCGGGGCTGCCCCTTCCTGTGGCAGGAAGATTTCAATCGTGGTTCCGTCACCGGGAGCGCTCCGGACGGTCAGCGCGCCGCCCCAGGTGGTGACGATGCCATGCACGACCGACAGCCCGAGCCCCGTGCCCTGCCCGGGGGGCTTCGTGGTGAAGAACGGCTCGAACAGGTGCTCCCGGGTGTTGGCGTCCATGCCGCATCCCGCGTCGGTCACGCACAGGCGCACATACCTGCGGCGCACCAGCCCCACGGGAAGTTCCGCCTGCGCCGGTTCCAGGCCGGCGTCCACGATCGAAAGCCCCACCCGGATGACCCCGCCGGCGGGTTGCATGGCGTCCCGGGCGTTGGTGCACAGGTTCATGACGACCTGGCCGAGGTGGGTCGGATCGCCCTCGAGCGGGAAGGCGCCCTCCCCTGCCTCCAGGTGCACCGACAGGTTTCCAGGCAGGCTGGCCGAGAACAGGCCGAGGGTGTCCCGCACGACCGCGGCGGCGTCGAAGGAGATGTGCCGACCGTCCATCTGGCGGCTGAAGACCAGCATCTGCCGCACGATCTCCGCCGCGCGCTCGATGGCCAGGTTGATCTGGGCCAGGTTCTTCCGCGAGGCGCTCCCGGACGGGAGATCCAGGCCGGCCAGCTCCACGTAGACGAGCATGGTGGACAGGATGTTGTTGAAGTCGTGGGCGATCCCGCTGGCCATGGTGCCCAGGGCCTCGAGCCGCTGGGACCGGAACAACTGGTCCTCCAGGCGGCGGTTCTCGACGGCCATGCGCCGCGTCTCGCTGAGGTCCTGGAAGACCTGCCAGGCCCCCAGCAGGCGGCCGTCGGGGTGACGCACCGGAGAGCTGGAGTAACTGATCGGGATCTCTCCATGGGCGGTCTTCAGGGACGTCTCGCCCTGCAGCATCCTGTCGCCATCCATGGCCCGCGTGGCCGGACACCCGCGGTCGTCGCCACAATCGGCGCAACGAAAGGACTCGCAGCAGGGACGCCCGATCAGCGCCTCCCTCGCCAGGCCGCACAACTCCGCCGCCGCCGTGTTGACGAAGCAGAGTCGTCGCCGGGTGTCCATCATCAGCACCGGTACGGGGAGGCCGTCCAAGCGGGACACGAACGCCGAGATCAGGTCGTTGGTCCGGGTGACGAGCCCCCGGAAGTCGGGACCCACGCCGTCCGGATCCCCTCCGGTCGTCATCCGGCCGGCCAGCACGTCCTCGGTCAGATCCTCGAAGTGGAGCGACAGCGTCTTCAGGTGCCGGGCGATGAGCGCCGAGACCAGCAGGGCCAGGAGCAGGACCGCGGCCGCCGAGATGACCAGGATCAGCATGAAGGACCCCGAGAGCGCGCGGTCGATCCTGCGGTCGATCTCCGACTCCTCGATCTCGACGACGACGGCCCAGCGGGTCCCGCCCACGGTCACCGGCGCGAAGGCCGAGAGCACCGGCCGGCCGCGATACCCCTCCATCTTCGCTGTGCCGGTCTCCCCGATGAGGGCCGCCCGGACGGCGGACGTCGTCACGCCGTTGTGCTCCGGCGTCCCCCGGAACGAGGACACCACGCCGTGCCCGACCGGGTCCAGCACCGAATCGGAGCGCAGCCGCAGGTCCTGGCCGACCAGATAGCTCTCCTCGGTCTCCCCCATGCCGTCGCGCCGCCCCATGACGCCGTCGATGGAGTCGATGGAAACCTGTAGGACGAGCACGCCGCGGGCACCGTCGGGCCCCGTGACGGGCGCGGCCGCGAACTGGGCCGGAACGCCCTTGGACGGCGCGTACAACTTCATGTCGGTCAGGGTGGGCGCGCCCGTGGTCCGCACCGCCCTCCAGGCATCCCCCAGGGCCGAGGCCTCATCGCCGTGCCGGGCCCCGAAGTCGTCCTCCTTCTCCACGCTGAAGCAGGCCATGCCGTCCTCGTCGAGCAGCAGCAGGTCGTAGTAGCCCTGCTCCCGGATGAAGCCCGCCAGGAAGCCGATGTGGCGGTCATGCACCGCGAGGTAGGACGCGGGCGCTTCGAACCTCCCGCCGTCGCGGCCCCTCAGGGTCCGGCGCCCGGGCCCGTTGCCCGCGGCCGCCGCGCGCAGCTCGGAGAAGGCCCGCTGCAACGAGGGATCCGCCGCCAGCGTGCGCACGTCGGCCAGCCGCTCCCGGAAAAATTTCTCGATCTGATCCCGCTTGATGGCCCGCACGGCCTCGAGCTTGCGGAAGGCCTCCTTCTTCAGTTCGCCGCGGCCGACCTTGAAACTGACCAGGGCGCCGACCATCACGGGCATCAGCCCGGCCAGCAGGAAGCCCAGGATCAGGAGCCCCCGGATGGGGATCTCGAGGAGCATGGAATGAAGGCCCTGGCCGACGGAGCGCACTCAGGCCCCCGGGGCGTCGAGGAACTTGTAGCCGACCCCGTGCACGGTCTCGATCCGCTGCCCGGCGCCGCCCAGCTTCTTCCTCAGTCCGGAGATCTGGGTGTCCACCACACGGTCGGTGATGGCGAAGTCGCTGCCCCGCACCTGGTCGATGATCTGGGACCGCGTGAACACCCGGTTGGGGTGCGCGGCCAGGAGCACGAGGATGTCGTACTCGGTCCGCGTCAACTTGACCTGGACGGCGTCGAGGCGGACGTCATGGGCCGCCGGATCGATCGACAGCCCGCCGAACCGCAGCAGCGCAGCGCCCCCGGCGTCCTCCCCGGTGCCTGCGCGCCGCAGGTGGGCCGCGATCCGCGCCAGCAGCACGCGCGGCAGGAAGGGCTTGGTGACGTAGTCGTCGGCGACGGAACTGAGGCCCTGCACGATGTCGTCCGGGTGGGCCCGCGCCGTCAGCATGATGATCAGGCTGGCGCGCGTCCGCGGATCGGCCCGCAGCCGCCGCGCCGTCTCGAACCCGTCGATGCCGGGCAGGTTCACGTCCAGCAGCACGAGATCCGGCGGCGTGGCCCGGGCCAGCTCCAGCCCCGCCTCCCCGGTCGAGGCCGACTCCACGGCAAACCCCTCGCGCTCCAGCAGATACGCCAGGCTGTTCTGCAGGTTGATTTCATCTTCGATCAGCAGGAGTCGGTTTTTCATGACACGCCCATCCGGACCTGGGAAATCCTGACGAATCCCACAAGCCTTCCGAAACATTTCATAACATTTGCGGAATATCCTGCCAACCGGTTAGTGGGCCTTTTTCTGGTCCGGACCCTTTCACCCACCGGAGGTTTTTCATGCCGAACTTCGACACTGGTAACACTGGATTCATGCTGCTGGCCACGAGCCTCGTCATGCTGATGACGCCCGGTCTGGCCTTTTTCTACGGCGGGCTCGTGAGCCGCAAGAACGTCCTTTCCATCATGATGCAGAGCTTCGTCTCGATGGGCTGGACCTCGGTGCTGTGGTACCTCTGCGGCTACTCCCTGTGCTTCTCCGGCGGTGAGGGCGCCGTCATCGGCAACCTGGACATGGCCTTCCTGCAGGGAATCACCGTGAACTCCGCCTACACCACCTCCAACATCCCGTTGTGGGTGTTCTGCGCCTACCAGATGATGTTCGCCATCATCACCCCGGCCCTGATCACGGGCGCCTTCACCAACCGCGTGCGGTTCGTGCCCTATCTGATCTTCCTGACCGTGTGGCTGCTGTTCGTGTATTTCCCGTTCGTCCACATGGTGTGGGGCGGCGGCCTGCTGGCCAAGTGGGGCGTCCTCGACTTCGCCGGCGGCATCGTGGTCCACGCCACCGCGGGCATGGCTGCGCTGGCCAGCGTGTTCTTCGTGGGCAAGCGCAAGGTCGCCGAGTCCGGGCCGCACAGCATCCCGCTGGTCGCCCTGGGCACCGGCCTGCTGTGGTTCGGCTGGTACGGCTTCAACGCCGGCAGCGAGCTGGCCGTGGACGGCGTCACCGCCCAGGCGTTCATCAACACCGACATCGCGGCGTCGTTCGCCGGCATCACCTGGCTGATCCTGGCCTGGATCTTCGAGAAGAAGCCCAAATTCGTGGGACTGCTCACAGGATCGGTGGCCGGACTGGCCACCATCACGCCCGCGGCGGGCTTCGTCACCATCCACGCGGCCGTGGTCATCGGCATCGTCGCGGGCATGGTCTGCTACGGCGCGATCACGCTGAAGTCCAAACTGAAATGGGACGACGCCCTCGACGTGTGGGGCGTCCACGGCGTCGGCGGCATCATCGGGACGATCCTGC
Organism: Deltaproteobacteria bacterium HGW-Deltaproteobacteria-17; assembly: GCA_002841905.1. Lineage (GTDB taxonomy): Bacteria > Myxococcota_A > Polyangia > HGW-17 > HGW-17 > HGW-17. The sequence continues at coordinate 524 of PHBF01000112.1, read as the reverse complement.
TGGGTGTGTTCGCCTCGCATGCGATCAATCCGGCCGTGAAAACCAACGGACTGTTCTACGGCCACGCCAGCTTCTTCCTGACCCAGACCGTGGCCGTGATCGGCACGGCCGCCTACGCCTTCATCTTCTCCTACGGCGCACTGTGGCTGATCAACAAGATCACGCCCGTCGGCACCACCGTCGGCGAGGAGGAGCAGGGCCTCGACGAATCCCTGCACGGCGAGAGCGCCTATCTGTGACGCCGTTCCGTCATGAGTTGATCCCAACCCCCAACCCTTGCGAGGTGCGATGATGAAACTGTCCCAATCCTTCACGGTCCTGCTGACCGGTCTGTTCCTGGCCTTCCCCCTGGCCGCCTCGGCCCAGGAGGCCGCCCCCTCCAAACCCCTCGGGGTCAGCGTCGACGCCCAGTTTTCCAGCGTCTATCTCTTCCGCGGGCTCAACGTGTTCGGCGACAAGCAGGGCGACCAGCACGGCGTGTTCAGCCCCACCCTCTCCTATGCCATCGCCGACACCGGCCTCAC
>PHBF01000111.1 GCA_002841905.1 Deltaproteobacteria bacterium HGW-Deltaproteobacteria-17 | reverse complement strand
ACGCGGGCTTGCCCGCGTCCGTCGCGGGCGGAACCGCGTCCGTCGCGGGCGGAACCGCGTCCGTCGCGGATCACGAGGATGGCGTCGCCGGCGTCGCGCAGCTTCAGTTCATCCGTGTCTGCTTTTCTGGGTCCCACGGTCACGGCCGCGCGAAGGCCGGGCCGGCAGGTGTCGTCGGGCACCCACTCGAAGGGCAGGCAGCGGTCTCCGTCGCAAACGGAGAGCAGCAGCAGCGTCAGGAGCGGGGCGGTCATGGCGCACCCCGCGTTCCCCAGCCCAGGCCCAAGGAGAGGTTCAGGCCCATGAAGAAGGCCGGCCCCGCCTGAACCTCGGCCGAGAGCCCCACCAGCGTGCTGCCGAAGCGGAGCATCCATCCCACCCGGATCATCAAAATGGTCTCAAGCTTGTTGTCCTCGCTCAGGCACTCGCCGCCCTCATTGGAGCGTTGGATGCAGCCCGAGGCCCAGGCGAGCCCCGGCGCGACGTCGGCGAAGAGGTGGTCGCCCAGATACCGGTATCCGAAGACGGACACGGACCCCAGGGAACCGTCCTCAGGTCCGGCTGCTACGGTGGCCTCGAGCATGAGCCCGATGTAATGGTGATTGTCGGCCTGCCGAAGCAGGTGGAGTCCGGCGTTCCCGCCCATGAACCCGCTGTGCAGGTACGAGCCGACCCCCGGGCCAAGGCCGAGGCCGGCGATCCACAGGGGGAACCGCTTCATCTCCGACGTGCGTTCCTTCTGGAGCGCCGTCATCCGCACGGCATCGGAGCAGAACGCGACGCCGCGCAGGGTCGGGAGGAGCAACCCGTTCTGAACCACGTAGCCGTCCACGGCGGTGCCGGGGGCCAGCACGGCCAGGACGCGGGGCGACCTCAGGTCGGCAAGATCGACGAGGGTCAGGCCCCGCCCCGGGGCCACCACCACGACCCGCGTCCCGTGGACGTCGGCGCGCGCCGGGGTGAAGCCCAGGTAGAGGGCGCCGAGGCGGCCGTGCGGATTGGCGATCACGAGCCAGCCGTTCTCGATGCGGACGCTCACGGGCCGGTCCTGCTCAGGGAAGGCCTCCGGCCGGAAGGGGACGGCGTATGGCTCGCAGGCGGGCGGCTCCGCAGTCCGCGCGGGATGGGGCAGGACCAGCAGGAGCGACAGGAATAGAAGAGAGACTCGGCCGGTGGTCAGCATGATGGCATCCTGCGGATAAGATAGAATGATGGCGCGTCAAGGGCAAGAAGATTCAGCGCGCCTGACGAGAGGCTGCGAGTCCGGTTCCCCGGGTAGGCGCAACCGGTCCCCGGTCGCCCTGCCCGGGGCCAGCTTCCGAATAAGGATGGTCCGGCGCAGGGGTGGGTGGACGAATCCGGCGCAGGGAACAGGCGCAGGACGGGAACGCGAAGCCGCAGAGGCGTAGGGGTGGCAGTTGTGGGGGCCCCCCACCGAGTGCGAATGCATCGGTGGGGGTGTCAACTGACAGGACCCCGGAGCCGGTCGGCAAGCGTGAGCGAGGACGGGCGCAGGGTGTTGATCAGCCGTGATCGGGGCCGGTGCCGCGCACCAGGACGGTGTCGCGCTCGTAGAAGGGGCTGCGCTCGGGGTAGTCGAGGTTGTAGTGCAGGCCGCGGCTCTCGTGGCGGCCGCGGGCGCCGAAGCAGATCAGGTCGGCCACCAGGGCGAGGTTGCGCAGCTCGATGAGCTCAGGGGTGACGAGGAACTTCCAGTAATAGGTGTGGATCTCCTCGCGGATCAGGCGGATGCGCGAGGCCGCGCGGGCCAGGCGCTTCTCCGTGCGCACGATGCCCACGTAGTTCCACATGGTGCGGCGGATCTCGTCCCAGTTGTGGGTCACCACGACGCCCTCGTCGGAGGAGACGGCCTGGCCGGTGCGCCACGGGATCAACTGGGGCGGACGCAGGCGGGGGCAGTCCTTCACGGCCGCCGCGGCGCGGTGGGCGTACACCAGGGCCTCGAGCAGGCTGTTGGAGGCCAGCCGGCAGGCCCCGTGGAGCCCGGTGTGTGCGACTTCGCCGATGGCGAAGAGCCCGGGCACGCTGGAGCGGCCGTCGTCGTCGGTGTTGACGCCGCCGCAGCAGTAGTGGGCCGCCGGCACCACCGGGATCGGCTCGCGGCGCAGGTCCACGCCCAGCTCCAGGCAGCGGGCCGAGATGTTGGGGAAGCGCTTGAGCAGGAACTCGGGATCCAGGTGCGTCATGTCCAGGAAGGCGCAGTCGTCGCCGGTGCGCTTGAGCTCGTTGTCGATGGCGCGGGCCACCACGTCGCGGGGGGCCAGCTCGGCCCGCGGATGGTACGCGGGCATGAAGGCGGTGCCGTCGGCGCGGCGCAGGATGCCGCCCTCGCCGCGCAGGGCCTCGGAGATGAGGAACCCCTTGGCCTTCGGGTGGAAGAAGCAGGTCGGGTGGAACTGGTAGAACTCCATGTTGGCGACCTGCGCGCCCACGCGGTAGGCCATGGCGATGCCGTCGCCCACGGCGGTGTCGGGGTTGGAGGTGACCAGGTAGACCTTGCCGGCGCCGCCGGTGGCCAGCACGGTGGCCCGGGCCAGCACGGTGTCGATGCGCCCGGAGGGCACGTCCATGACGAAGGCGCCGAAGCAGGCGTTGGGCTGGCCGTACTTGGCCATGCCCAGCAGGTCCACGACGAAGTGGTTCTCCAGGAGCCGGACGTTGGGCAGGCTGCGGACCTTCTTCTCGAGCTGCTCCATCAGGGCCACGCCGGTGAAGTCGTCGGCGTGCACGATGCGGCGGTGGGAGTGGCCGCCCTCCATGCCCATGTCGAGCTCGCCGTGCTCGTCGCGGTTGGCGGGGAAGCCCAGGTTGTCGATGAGATCCCGCACGCGGTCGGGGCCCTCGGCGACGACCAGCTCGACGGTGTCGCGGTGGCAGAGCCCCGCGCCCGTGTCCATGGTGTCCTGCACGTGGCTGGCGGGGAGGTCGTCGACGCCGAGCACCGCGGCGATGCCGCCCTGGGCGTAGTACGTGCTGCCGTCGGCCACCTTCCGCTTGGTGACGATGGTGACCGAGCCGTGGGCCGCGGCGTGGATGGCGAAGTACAGTCCGGCGATGCCCGAGCCGATGACCAGATAATCCGTTTCGATGATTCTTGGCGTCTGCATGGCGGCATGATACTTTTGGCGTCGGAAAAAGGAAGCTGAAATGAAGCCAGTCCTTTTAGAGTTCAATCTGCCCCTGTTCGGACACGTCTCCTTTCCGGCGTACTTCACCATGCTCGCGCTGGCGTTCCTGGTGGGGCTGTGGCTGCTCGAGCGGGCCGGCCGGCGCCTGCGCATCCACCCGCTCAAGCTCTATGACATGGGCGTGCTGATCATGGTGTTCGCGCTGTTCGGATCCCGTTTCCTGCACGTGCTCGCCGACGGACAGTTCATCGACTACGTGCACCTGTGCACCGATCCCAAGCAGGTCGAGGTGCCCCTGGGGCCGGGCGGACCGGCCACCGAGCACTGCACCACCGACGCCTCCTGCGGCGAGGGCTTTTTGTGCAACGGGGACAACCACAAGTGCTATCCGCCCCGGGACTGCCTGTCGGTCTTCAAGGTTTGGAAGGGCGGCCTGGTGTTCTACGGCGGCTTCATCTTCGCGGCGGGCTTCGCGTTCTGGTACATCCGGCGGCACCGCCTCCCGTTCTGGAAGATCGGCGACGTCTTCGGCTACATCCTGCCGCTGGGGCTGTTCCTGGGCCGCACGGGCTGCCTGCTCAACGGCTGCTGCTACGGCGCGCCGAGCTCGACCCCGTGGTCGGTCCGCTACGGTCCCTGGCTGGGGCCCTGGGAGGACCACCTCAAGGCCGGGCTGATCGGCCCCGGCGCCGCCCACAGCCTGCACGTGCATCCCACGCAGTTGTACAGCGCCGGGATCAACCTGCTGATCTTCCTGGCCCTGTATTTCTGGCTGTATCCGCGCAAGAAATGGGACGGCCAGGTGCTGGGCGCGTTCCTGCTGGCCTACGCCGTCGGGCGCTTCACCGTGGAGATGTTCCGGGCCGACCCGCGCGGGGCGGTGCTGGGCATGAGCACCTCGCAGTTGATCAGCGTGGTGATGTTCGGCATCGGCGTGTGGATCTTCGCGAAGCGGCCCGGCGCGCGCGGTCCGCAGGACCCGGCGACACCCGCGACGCCGGGGACGGAGGCCGCCGCATGAGCACGGAGCTTGAGCCCATCCTGGTGCTGTCCACGGACCTTCCCGACCCGGAGGCGACCCACCGCTTCGGCGTGGAGCTGGGCCGGATCCTGCTGTCGGGCGACACCCTGGCGCTGATCGGTCCGCTGGGGGCGGGGAAGACCCACCTGGCGCGTGGCCTGGCCGCGGGCCTGGAGGTGGATCCCGACGCCTGCCTGACCTCGCCGACGTTCACGTTGATGGCGCAGTTCCCCTGCCGCGAGGGCATCTTCTATCACCTGGACCTGTATCGGCTCGGCCATGAGTCCGCCCTGTGGGAGCTGGGGTTCTTCGACGTGCTCCACGCCGGCGGCGTGGTGGCCGTCGAGTGGTGGGACAACTTCCTCGACACGCTGCTGCCGTCGACGCTGGTGGTGCGGCTGGACCTGGTCCCGGAACGACCCGAGGCACGCACCCTCGGGATCTGGACGCTCCCGGCCGACGGCTGGGAGGAGCGCGTCCGGCGCCTGCGCGCGCTGGGGCTGCGGTGACCATGTACATCCTCTGTCCGGGCTGCCATCTTCCCTGCCTCGAGCACGCGAACCGGTGCCCGGACTGTGCCATGGAGCTGGCGGGGCTGCCCCGGCTCGGCGGAGGGGAGTTGTCCGACGCGGTCCTCGAGCGGCGGTACCGGCTCGTGGAGCGCCTGGGCGAGGGCAGCATGTCCTGGGTCTACCGCGGTGTCCACCAGGAGATCGGCTCCTCGGTCGCGGTCAAGGTGCTCAAGCCCGCCTTCGCCGAGGATCCCGGGCAGCTGGCCCGGTTCCGCAAGGAGGCCGCAGCGATCAGTTCCCTGTCCCACCCGCACATCCTGTCGGTGATCGCCTCCGGGGAGACGGCCTCCCACATTCATTACATGATCACCGAGTACATCCAGGGCCGCAGCCTGGCCCAGGTCATCGAGGCCGAGGGGAGGTTGCCCCTCACACGCAGCCTCGACATCCTGCGGCAGATCCTGTTCGCCCTCGAGGAGGCCCACGGACAGGGAATCGTGCACCGGGATCTCAAGCCCGAGAACATCATGGTCATCCCCCTGCGCTCGGGGGAGGACTTCTGCAAGATCGTGGACTTCGGCATCGCGCTGCGCCGCCTGCCCGACGAGAGCCGCCTGACCAAGGTCGGCGAGATCATCGGGACGCCGGCCTTCATGGCTCCGGAGATCATCCGCGGCGACGAGGCGCGCCCCCAGGCGGACCTCTTCTCGGCCGGCATCATTTTTTATGAGATGCTCTGCGGCGAGCTGCCGTGGCCCCGCGGCTCCCTCTTCGAGACCCTGCTGTCCCACCTCAACGAGGAGCCGGTCCCTGTGCGCAAGAAGAATCCGGCGGTTCCGGCGCGGATCGAGCGACTCCTGTCCATGGCGCTGGTCAAGGATCCGGAGCACCGCATCGCCAGCGCCACGGAGTTCCTGGCAAGGCTGCAGTTCGGCGCCGCGCCGACGATCACGGTGTGCGCCACGTGCTTCCAGCCCGTGCAGGGCGACCTGAAGTTCTGTCCGAGCTGCGGCCGCCTCCAGGAGCCGGCCCGCGCCGACGTCCAGGACCCTGCATCCGTGGCCGGGCCCGCGCCTGTGGCCGAACCTGCGCCTGTGGCCGAACCCGCGCCTGTGGCCGCACCCTTGCCCGACCCCGCGTTCGGATCCGTGGCCGCCCCGGCGCCTGACGGCGTGGTCCGGAGCTTCGTGATCCCGTTCTGGGGCCGCGCCGCCGAGCGCGACCGGATCCGGGAGTTCCTGGCCGGGAGCGCCGCCTGTCTGGAGCTCGTCGGGGAGCCGGGCGTCGGGAAGCGCGCGCTGCTCAACGAGATCCTCTCGCGCGAACCGGATCCGGACCTGGAGGTCCTGCAACTGATGCCGGATCCGTTTGGCGGCCGTCGATCCTGGTGGCCGATCCGCCGCCTCGTGAGCCGGTTGACCGGACTTTCCGACGAGCCTTCGTCCCATGAGGTTTCGGCGCTGGGCAAGGGGCTGGGCCTGGAGTCCGAGGATCTGCCGCACGTTCAGGAACTGTTTGATGTTCGCACTGCTCCGGTCAACCTGGAGCACCAGGTCCATCGTCGGGAGATGATCCTTTCGGTGGCGCGGTTGGTGATGTGGGCTGTCGGAAAAAAACGCACCCTGCTGGTCTGCACCGACGTGGACCGGCTCGACGCGCCCTCCCGGGAGGTCCTGGATCACCTCGTCGCCCTCTGTCCAGGTTCCCCGCTGCGCCTGGCGCTCACGGGGACGTCCTCCCTGTTTCCGGACACGGGGCCGCCCAGGTCCCTGATGAGGTTGCAGGTCGGTCGCTTCCTGGACAAGGACGCCCGGGGGTTCTGCCGGGAGGTGCTCGAGCGCAACGGCACCGGCGCCGCCGACGCCCTGAACCGTCTCCTGTCGGCAGCCGAAGGCCTGCCGCTGCACCTCGTGGAGGGGCTCCGTCTGCTGCACGAGGGGCTCGCCGACGTGGATCGCCCGCTGTCCGACATCTTCCAGTCCCGCGTCCGCCGCCTGCCCGGGCCCGCCCATCGCCTGGTGCAGTGGGTGGCCGTGGCCGGCGGTCGCCTGCCCCTGCGGTTCATCCTGGAGTCGGGGCTCATCGAGCCCGCCTCGATCGAGGCCATCATGACCTGCGTGCGGCAGGGGTTTCTCATCCCCGAGGGCGACGAGGTGTGGTGCCTGGTGCACCCCTCCTTCGGGAAGATCATCCTGGCCGAGATGTCCACCGCCCTGCGCCTGGACATGCACAACCAGCTCTTCGACCGCCTGCGGCTCGATGCGCCCGATCCCCGCACCCTGTGCGAACATGCCCTGCAGGCCCGGCAACCGGAGTCGGCCGTTTCGTATTTTGAGCGGGCCGGCGCCGTCTGCGAGGACAAGTTCGATGATCAGGGGGCCGTGCAGCACTTCCGGCGCGCCTACGAACTGACGGAGTTCGAGGCCCGGCAGGGACGGGACATCCGCCGTTTCCTCAGCATCTGCGTCCGCTACGGGGATCTGCTCCGGTACACCGGGCACCCCGAGGCGGCGGCCCGGGTGCTCCAGGAGGCCCTGATGAACTGTCCGGAGGAGGACGCCGCGGCGGCCCTGATCCTGGTGTCCCTGGCCCGCTGCGTGGCGGAAGGCAATCCGGCCCATGCCGAGGCGCTGGTCCAGCGCGCCGTCCGGGCGATCACCCGGTCCCGGAACGCGCATGAGATTTATCGCGTATTCTTTGATATAGGACAGATCGCCCTTCAGACCCGGCGGTTCGAGCAGGGAATCGCCTCGATCCGCACCGGGCTGTCGATCCTGGAGGGGGTGCGGGGCCCCTCGGACATGGTATGGCGGTTGCACCTGCAGTGCGCGCAGTGCGAGGCCGGCATGGGGCGGATTGACCAGGCCGAGAAGACCTGTCTGGGGACGCTCGAGCGCGTGGGACCGTCCAACTCATGGTTGGCCCAGGCCCGGCTTCACGAGGAGCTGGCCCACCTCCACATCCTGCGGCGGGAATCTTCACCGGCCGCGGACCGGCTCAGGATGGCCCTGGCCGCCCTGCGGTTCACCGGGGACCGGATCTCCACCGTCGAGAACCAGCTCCGGCTGGCCGCGCTCGACCGCGAGAACCGCCAGGCCTGGGCGCAGAGCGCCTTGAACCTGGCCAGGAGCATCGGCTACCCGACCGGTGTGGACCGGGCCCGGGACTTGATGGCACCGGTGTAGTCGTCCGGGCGGGCTCGCACCGGCGATCGGGGCGACAGGGACCTCCGAAGGACGTCACTTTGAAGTTTCAATGGAAGATGAAGGGGACGGGAATGAAGGCTACGGGTTCGCCGGGGCGGGAGCCGGGGCGGGCGCGGGAGCCGGGGCGGGCGCGGGAGCCGGAGCAGGCGC
>PHBF01000110.1 GCA_002841905.1 Deltaproteobacteria bacterium HGW-Deltaproteobacteria-17 | reverse complement strand
CGAGGAGCACGCGGATCACGTCAGCCCTGTCCTGGGGGTTGTCCCACAGGTTCAGGGCCACGGTGCCGGAGGCCAGCGCCTCATCCTCGGTGTACCCCGTGATGGACAGGAAAGCGTTGTTGACCTTGATCAGGGCGCCGTCGGACACCCGGGTGAGCGTGATCGCATAAGGCGAGGTGATGAAGGCCTTCTCGAACAACTCCTCGCTCTCGCGCTGGAGAAGCTCCGCGCGCTTGCGCTGCTCGATGTTGCGCGAGACGCCGAACACCTCGATCTCGCCTGCGACGTTGATTCGGGGACGTGCGGTGACCTCCACCCACACCAGGGAGCCGTCCTTGCACGGCTGCTGAAGCTCCACGACCACCGGCGTGCTCCCCGAATCGGACCAGCTCTTCAACGAATCCCCGCCCATCCAGCCTTCCACGCCGGCCGCGCTCTCCGGCGAGAGCGACTCCTTGAGGGACTGTTTCATGGCCTCCTCGACCGTGAAGCCCCGCAGCTTGCGAACCGAGGGGCTGATGTGCGCGAAGCACCCCCGTGTCAGGTTGTAGACCCAGATCACGTCGCTGACGTTCTCGCTGATCAGGCGGTGCCGCTCCTCGCTCTCGCGCAGCAGGGCCTCGGTCTTCCTGCGCTCGTGGGTCTCCAGGTAGAGGGAGACGAACGAGGAGAGCGTGGTGACCAGCTGCTTCTCTTCCGGCTGCCAGTGCCGAGCCGGGCCGGTGTGCTCGAAACTGAGCAGGCCGACCAGGCGCCCGCTGATCCAGATCGGCGCGTCGATGAGGCTGCTGATGCCGTGCCCGCGGAAGTATTCATGGGGTATCTCGCTGGTCCGCGGGTCCGAGAACACGTCATCGGCGTCGATGATCTCGCCGCTGACGTGGACCAGCGTGTAGTGCGGGAAGGCGACGCTCTCGAGCACGGTCCCCGAACTGTGGCGCGAGGTCGCCGCCTCGTAGAGATCCTGGCAGGTGATCGCGGAGAGATCCGGGCTGTACTGCCAGATGCTGACCCGCCCCACGCCCATGACCGCCGAGGACACCTCGGTGACGTGCCGCAGCGTCGCCTCCAGATCGCCGCTGAAGAAGTCGCGGCGGCTGATCAGGCTCGACAGCATCCGGGTATGTGATTCCTGCAACCTGGCGCGCTCGGCACGCTCCTCCTCGGCTGCCCGGATTCGGGTCAGGTCCCGGACCACCGCGATGACGCACCGGGAGGTGCCTGCCGGCGCGCCGTGGAGCGAGATCTCGACGGGAAAGACCGTGCCGTCGAGCCGCCGCGCGAAACACTCGAACTCCTGCCGGCTGCCCGCCGCGGCGTCGAGGACCAGTGCGTCCAGCTTCGCGGGCGTGAAGGAAGGCTCGTGGCTGATCAGGTCGGAGAGGTCCACGCGAAGGGCCTCCTCCCGGGTCAGTCCACCGAACATGAGCAGCATCGGGGCGTTGACCTCCAGGATGCGTCGGCTCCCGGGGTCGCAGATGATGACGGCTTCTTCGATGAGGTTGAACACGGTGCGCAGCAGGGTCGACTCCTTAAAATATTCCTTCTTGTCCTTATATTCACCTTCGCCTTCATTCATTTCTTGACCTCAGGGCCCCAAACACCCAGGCATTTTCGCGAATTAAATGCAACTTGTCAACCCCAAGAGAGGCCGGGGTCACTTTCCCTGGGAGGTCAACCCAGAGAGCCCCCAGGTGGTCTCCGGGGTGCAGGAGGAGACCTCGGCCCGGAAGGTCTTGCAGGATCCGCCTTCGGCCACGCGCAACAAGTTCCCCGGTTGCACCGACAGGAAAGCCTTGCCGGGGGGCACCACCACGCGGCCTTCGGTGTCGGCCAGGCCCCACCGGGACTTCTCGCAGGAGAGCTCGGCGGTGCAGGTCCCCCCTTCGACGAGGACGAACCAGATCGTCGGTGCAGGGTCGTCCGGAGACTTCATGCTGCGCTCGACGAACACGGCGGTATGGCGCTCGGGCACCAGGATACGGCCGGCGGCATCGAGCACGCCGAAGCGGTTCTCCGTGCAGACGGTGCCCGAGGCATATCGTCCCTCCCACACGACGTCCCTGCCCTGGATCCGAAGGAGCGCGTCGGTCTTGCCCGGGCCCAGCGGGACCGAGCAGCGCGGGCTCGTCGAGAACAGGCGGAAGCGCTTCTCGAAGGGATGCTGGATCGCCGTGTGGACGGGCCGGCCCACGCGGCTTCCCCCCGGCGTGATCAGGCCCCATTTCCCGTCCTCGCGGTAGCGCGCCAGCCCGTTCTCGAAGCGCAGGATCACCTCGGCGAAGGGGGCCACGAGCACGATGCCCGACAGGGTCATCAGGCCCCACCGGCCGTTCTCCTTGAACCGTACGGCCTCAGCGTCGACCTGCACGGACTGGAAACGGGGCCCCGACAACTCGGTGTAGTCGGACTGCAGCAGCCCCCACCGGCCATCGGACAGGAACGCCAGCGGGAAGCGGTCGCTCTCCTCTATCCAGTCGTAACCAGAACCGGTCAACGCTTTGCCCGCACGGTCCACGAGACCCCATTTCCCGGTCTTGCAGGTCCCGTTGTTGTCACAGGATCCCTGCTTCACGGCGCGGGTCCAGGGCCGGCCGGCGAAGGGCTCCACGAATCCCAACGGCTTTGGCAGCAGCGGCTTGCCTGCGCCATCGAACAACTGCCATGGTCCGGCGGCGCACTTCCGCTCGACATCGGCGCGGCCGCCGGGAGGTTGGACCCCGGCGCGAATCTCCACCCTCCCCTGAGCCTCGGTGAACTGGATGCAGCCGTAGCGGGCCGGAAGCACGATCCGTCCCTCCGTGGTGATCACGCCCTCCCGGCCGCCGACGCAGTCGTCGACGGCGTCCCCGCAGGTGCCTCCTTCGTTGAACTCGATCAGTCCACCGGACGAGGCGCCGAAGGCCGCGGCCCTGAACGGGCTGATCTGCCTGCCCTCGCGGGAAAACAGGCCCCACGACTTACCCGACTTCAGGGCCACCACGCCGGGGGCGACCCAGCGAACGCCGTCATATCGCGGGACGAACACGTTCTTCCGGTCCGGCCCGAACGCGCCGATCTTCCCGTTGCGCCGCACCCAGATCAAATCCTCGTGCACGCGGAGGAACTGTTCGACCTCGCCGAAGATCGGACGGCCCGCGCGATCGAAGACCGCGGTGCGGCGGCTGGCCCTGTTGTGCAACATCAGGTATTTCCCATTGCGGGAAAGGATGTGGCTGCCTGCGGCGATGAGGATCCTTCCATCCCAGCCGACCAGCCCCTGGAGCCCCTTCTCCTCGAAGGCGGCGCCTTCCCGCATCACGAACAGGATCTTCTCGAAGCGGGGCGTGAGGAGCACCTTTCCATCGCCGGACAGGACCCCGGCCCGTCCGCCGGAGCATTTTTCAGCGCTCTCGCACTTCCCTCCCGCGACCACCATCGCACGGTCGGGAGACATCTCCCCGAGCCAGGCGTACCGGTCCCGATGAAGGGGGGTGACCTTCCACGGACTCCGCTCCTGGGCCAGGCCTTCATCGACCGTTCCGGAAAGCAGCAGGAACGCGAACAAGGATAGCAGGTGACGTTTCATTCCATCCTCCTTGATCCCGGTCATCATTTTGCGACCGGGGACAGTCTCATCAGCCCCCATTTCGTGCCCGCGGAGCATCGGCTCGCGAACCAGAGGCCGTCACAGGTTCCCCCCTCGGCCACGCGAACCAGAAAGTCTTTCTCCGTAATCACGAACGCATACTTCATCGGGATCAGGAGACGCCCCCGCAGGTCGGCCAGCCCCCACTTCCCGCCCTGGCAACTGCGGCCGTCGCAGACCCCCCCCTGGTTGAGACGCACCCATACGCTGCCCGGTGGCACGGACACGGGGCTGGCCACCGTGGAGGCCTTCGCGACGGCCTCGGACACGCCCAGGGCGGAGTCCACCCGGATCAGGGAGTGCCTGGGGGCGAGGAGCTCGCGACCGGTGAGGTCCATCAGACCGAAGAGAGCGTCCTTGCAGGAGCAGTCATCGTCGGCGCGCTCCCTGCGTCGGATCGGCGCCGAGCCCGAGGGTGTGATCAGGTCCGAGTCGAGCTCCCTGGCCGGCACCGAGCATCCGGGCGATCGGGAGAAGGCGTACGTCCCGTTTCGCTGCTGGCAGATCGCGGTGTAGGTCGCCGCGACCAGCACCCTTCCGTCCGAAGTGAGCAGCCCCCAGCGCCCCTTGTCCGAGAAGCGCGCGACCTTCTCCCGGAACGGCAGGATCCGTTCGTGCCGCGCCTGCACGATCACACGCCCGGTCAGATCCATCACGCCCCACTTCCCGGCCTCCCGGAACCGCACGGCCTCCCCATCCACGTTCACCTGCTCGTACTTCGCGCCGGCGACCTCCCGAAGGCGGGCGTCAAGGAGACCCCACCTGCGGCCGATCACGAAGGCGGTGCCGTTGTCCCCGCCGGGGACGTCCAGCCAATCGTACCTGAAGGGGGTGACTACCTTGCCCGCGCGGTCCAAGAGCCCCCACTTGCCGGTGGTGCAGACGCCCTTTTCGGAGCAATGACCGTCCTTCACCGCACGGGCGAGCCTGGCCTCGCGGAAAAATTCGATGTACGAATAGGCCTCGGGAAAAAGTGTCCGACCCTGCCCGTCAAAGCTTGTCCATAAACCGCCGGTGCACCGGGTATCCCCGGGACGGGGAGTGACGGGGGGCGCCATCGCCGCGATGTCTTCCATCGCCCGGATCTCGGAGGTCCCGTCCTCGCGATCGGCCGTCTCGACGCAGGTGTAGCGGGCCGGCAGCACGAGCTTGCCGGAGAGGTTCATCACGCCGTAGCGCCCACCGCTGCACTTCATCAGGCCGGTGTCGCAGGTGCCGCCGACGTTGACGGTGAGAAGCCGCCCGATCAGGAAACTGATGCCGGCGTAGGCATAGGGAGCCAACTGCTTGCCCCGGCCGTCGATCATGCCCCAGCTCCTGCCCACCATCACGGGATAGACGGGGCCGGGGGAGGGCGAAAAGTCACTGTATCGCAGGGGGGTCACCTGCCGCCCCGATCGATCGTAAAGGGCATATTTGCCGCCCCGCCTGACCCAGATCCGATCGGGACCGGCGTCGGAACTGAACTCCACGCCATGAAGGATCTGCCTGCCTTCAGGGTTGAATACATCGGCCTTGCCGGGACTCAACGAGGCCTCGACGAAACCATGATCGAGCAGATCCACGTCTTCGTACCGCACCGGGATCCACGGCCGGCCGGCGGCGTTAAGCAGCCCCTTCTTTCCGCCGGAGTCGACCTCGAAGCCCACCGGGTCCCAGACCATGCGGATCCGGTCCCAGACCGGCTGCACGACCCACCGCCCGGCGGGCCCCACGGCCCCCCACTTCGCGCCGGAGCACCTGATGATGTTCTCGCAGGCGCCCCCGGAGGCGGCCAGGGCCACACCCGAGAAGAACGGCTCCATCCAGGACCACGCCGGTCTGGTCACCCAGGCGGCCTCCCAGTCGGCGACCTCCCGGCTGTGGAAGTCCTCTGAGATGGCATCCAGCGGATAAAGCGGCAGCGTTTCGTAGGTGTTTCCCGCGCTCAGAAAAGCTGCCGCCAGGAGCGGCACGATGAACCACGGGCGTCGCCCGAAGGATCGGACCGGCCCGCAGCAGCGGTTCATTTCGGCACCACCGGCTCAAGGCGCATCAAACCCCACTTCGTCTCCGGCGTGCAGCCCTCGACCCGGTTGTCATGGATCTCGCAGGTGCCGCCCGAAGCGATCCTCAGCCAGCGGTCCTCCTGCGGATCCAGATAGGCGTGGACCGGAGGCACCACGATGCGGCCCGTCAGGTCGGCCAGCCCCCAGGTGCCGCCCTTGCAGATGAAGGCGCGGTTGCAGACGCCCCCCTTGTTGATGCGCACCCACGCCTGCCCCGGAGGGACATCGATCGTCGGGGCGGACGGGGCGGCCCAGTCCGGGGTCTCCGACAGCAGCAGGGCCGGACCGACGCGGATCATGGCGTAGCGGGCAGGAAGCACCTCACGCCCCTTCGCGTCGAGCAGCCCGAAGGTCGCCCCCTCGCAGGAGCAGTCGGGATTGAGCGCCCCCTCCATCGCCACGGATCCGCCTGGAAGATCGAGGACCTTCTCGAGCAGATCCTTGCCCTGCTTGAGTCCGCAGCCGGCGGAGCGGGAGAACATCGTTGCCCCCTGCCTGGGCAGGCAGAGGGCGCCGTAGGACGCCGGGGCCAGGACCTTCCCCTGCGCGTCGATCAGTCCCCACTTCCCCTTCTCCCGGAACCGGGCCCGACCGTCGACGAAGGGCAGGATCATGTCGTACCTCGCAGGAACGAGGATCTTCCCTGTGACGTCCATCATGCCCCACTTGCCGCTCTCGCGGAACCGGACGATGTCGTCATCCACATGGAGCAATTCGTAGCGGGCCGGCACGACCTCGGTGTAGTCCTTCCCGAGGAACCCCCACTTGCCGTCGCGCACGAAGGCCATGGGGAGCTCGTCGAGATCATTGAGCCAGTCGTAGACGTGCGGCGTCAGGGCGCGACCGTCACGGCCCATCAGCCCCCACCTGGCGCCCTTGCAGTTGCCGTCGCTGTCGCAGGTGCCCCCTCTGGCCGTCCGCGCGAAGGGCAGCCCGAAGAACGACTCCACAAAGGAGAAGTCACCCTTGAAGTACGGAGTCCCGTCGGCCTTCAGGAGCTGCCATCGGCCGCCGGAGCAGCGCTCCTCGGGATCCTCGGAGACGACGGGGACGTCGTGCGTCACCACGACGAGGTCCACACCGTCCTCCCGCATGTCCAGGACGTTCACGCAGTCATAGCGGGGAGGGACGACGACCTTTCCGGCCAGGTTCATCACGCCGAAGCGACCGCCCGTGCAGGAGAACAGCCCGTACTCGCAGGTGCCGCCGTGGTTGAAGGGGAAGAGCTTGTCGAAGGCGATCTCGAAATGGTTGTTGGACAGCGGCGTGAGCTGCTTTCCCGCCCCGTCGAACAGGGCCCAGTTGTTCCCGGCGCGGACGGCGACCAGGCCGTTGCCGATGTCCAGCACCTCCGCGAAGCGGTGTGGCACGACGGCCCTGCCCCGGAGATCATAGGCTCCCCATCGCTCGCCGCGGGAGACCCATACCAGCTTCTCCTGGTGAACCTCCATGTCATCGAAGCCCTTCAGGATCGTGACCCCAAGGGGATCGAGCAGCTCCGTGTCACCGGACGCGCCCACGCGGGCCGCGAAGTAGCCGTTTTCGTGCCGCACGAGGGATGCATAGCGGGGCGGCACCAGCGTCTTCCCATCCCAGGAGAAATAGCCGAACTGCCCGCCGAGCTTGGCGACGACCCCCTCCTTGACGGCCTCCCCGGGACCGTCGAACCGGGGCTCCAGGGACCACCGGCCCTGGACCGCGTAGTAGCCCCATTTCCCGCCATCGCACTTGGCCTGGGCTGTGCACTTTCCATCCCGGTTCACCGCGGCGTGCCCGCTCCGGAAGGGGGATATCCAGCCGAACACGGGCTTCTCCACGTTCCTGGCCCGCCATGCCGCCAGTTCACGCACCCTGGGCTTGGCCTCCTCCGCGGTGGCGGCCGCCACCGGCCTGATTTCGGCGACAATCAGCATGAGCAAGGCGACCGCGCAGACATGTCTCATAGGCTTCTCCTATTTCACGGGCTCGAGCTTCATCAGGCCCCACTTCGTGTCGGGGGAGCACTTGTTCGCGCGCCAGTAGCTGGAATCACAGGAGACGCCCTTGGCCACCCTGACCAGGTAGTCGATCTGGGGCTCGATGAAGGCGTAGGTCATCGGGATGACGACGCGGCCCGTCAGATCGGCCAGGCCCCACCTGCCGCCGCTGCACTGGTAGAGGGTGGCGCACTTGCCCCCCTGGTTCAGGCGCAGCCACACCTGGCCCGGGGGCATGGCCACCGCGGTGGCGGTCATGGTCCCTCCCGGGGTCGTCTTCTCGGAGATCAGCATCGACGACTGGACATGGATGGCCTGGTATTTCGCCGGGAGCAGCGTCTTGCCGTCGGCGTTCATCAGGCCGAAGGTGCCGTTCTCGCACTCGCACTCGTGGCCGCGGGTGCCG
>PHBF01000109.1 GCA_002841905.1 Deltaproteobacteria bacterium HGW-Deltaproteobacteria-17 | reverse complement strand
ACTTCCTCGACGTGATGGATCTGCGCCCCGAAGACACCCTGGGGATGATCGGCAACTTCATCCCCCTGCTGGATCGCCTTCGTCCCCGGGTCCGTGACCTGCTGGTCTTCGAGCAGATCGAGGAGGAGTCCGACGGGATTCTCCCCGCCAGCCGCGAGCCCGAGCTGCTGCCGACGTGCAGCGTCGTCGTGATCTCGGGCACCACCCTGGTGAACCACACCCTCGACGGCCTGCTCGAACTGTGCACGGGCGCCCGCGAGGTGGTGATCGCGGGGCCATCGACGATCCTCTTCGAGGAGGCCTACCGGGGCACGCCCGTGACCTGGCTCGCGGGCGCCCGGGTGCGCTCCCCCGACGAGGTGCTCCCGCTCATCGCCGCGGACTTCTCCTTCCACGACCTGCGACCGTTCCTGCACAAGATCCTGGTGCCTGTGGGCCGGTGAATCGGCCACCTCTTTACAGGGTGCCCGAACTGTGGGAGCCTCTTCCTGGCGGGCCACCCGTGCGGCTGACGGGGCCTGAGGAGGAGGCGCCATGACGGAAAAGATCCTGATGCTCCTGTTGCTGGGCCTGTTCGGGTACTTCCTCGTCACGTACCTGCGCTCCCGCCGGGAGAACGACCGCGACCGGCTCGAGGCGTACTTCAGGAAGTTGAACTGCAGGATGCTCAGTTGCAGTCAGGAGATGCTCACGCCGCAGTTCGGCGCGGACCGGTACACGCGCGTCTATTCGGTCACCTACCTCAACGCGGGCGGTCGCCAGTTCACCGGGCGCTTCCGCACCTCGGAACTTCATGGCGTGGAGTCTCTGGACGGCTGAACCCGGAAAAGAGGGAATCAGAGCAGGGGGAGCAACTGCAGGGCGATCCAGCCGCCGGCGCCGGCGGCCAGCGGAATCGACAGGTTGTCGTCGATGCGGCGGCTGAACAGTTCGACGACCGCGCCCAGCAGGGAGGCGCATGCGGCCACGAACAGCGCCGAGCGCCACGGGAAGGACCAGAACACCATCAGCAGGCCCACGGCGGTGAGGGTCCCGGTGACGAAGAACGCCAGCGTGCCTTCGAGCGTGCGTCCATGCACCAGGCGGATGCGTCCGAAGCGGCGGCCCACCAGCGCGGCGGCGGGATCGGCCAGGCCCAGGATGCCCACGGCTGCCATGCCCAGCGCCATCGGCACCGTGAGCGCCAGCACGAGCAGCGCGGTGGTGTACCAGGTCGCCGAGTTGACGTGGAACCGCTCGTGGGGATGGGCGACCTTCCCGAAGACCCGCAGCAGGAACTCGTTGGCGCGCGGACTGAACCTCCGCGAGGTCTCCATGGTCCAGGCGGAGGCGGCGAAGAAGGCGGCCAGGGCGATGAGCCCGCCGCGCGACGAGACCAGGGCGATCAGCGCCACCGAGAGTCCGGCGGTCGCGACATGGAAGACGTTGCGGGCGTAGTTGGTGGGCCGTACGCTGGGCACGTGCACCGACAGGGGGCGCAGGCTGCGGGCCAGATCCTCATAGGCTGCGATCAACTGGGCCCGGTACTCGGCCCACTTCGAGGCGATCTCCTCGTGGGTGGGCCAGTGGGGATGCGGCACGCGGTCCCGCAGCAGCTCCGAGAGCGTCGCGAGGCGGTTCGGCAGATCCGTGTGGGGCGCCGCCTGCCGGGCGCGGTCCAGCAGGTGGGGCATGTTCGCCTCCAGCCGCGCCAGCCGTTCCCGGACGGCCGTCTCGAGCTCGTTGCGCCAGCGCGCCGCGTCGATGTCCTTGAGGATGCGATAGAGTTCGAGGGCCAGAAACCGGCTGTCGGCGGCGAGTACCTGGGTCACGGGTCACTCCTGCGGGGACGGGGGAAGACGGTGGGGCTTCGTCCATGAAGGCTCACCACCTGGCGGAACATATCCACACCGGGGATCCGGTGTCAACGTCAGGAATGTCACCGGTTTGTCATGATTTGAAAGGCAGCAGAATCAGGTGTTTTCCGTTCTCGTGCGAGGCGTCGATGACGGACCCGCGAGAAGCAGGCTCCCGGTTTCTCGCCACGGCGGACTATCCTTTCCTGGCGGCCCCGGGCTTCTTCGGCTTGGGGGCAGGCAGCTCGGCGGCGGTGGCCGCGACCACGGCGGCCATGAGCTCCCGGTCCTCGAGCTGGTCGCCGATGAGGAAACTGTTCTTCGCGCCCTCGTACGGGGGCGCCTCCTCGACGTGGCCCAGCAGGCTCCGGCCGGCCGTCGTGGGCTTGAGGAACATCTGGTTGTCGCACACCAGAACCACGACCTTGCCGTCGAGGTAGATCGCATACTCGCCGAACATCTTGCGGTACGTGACCGGACCGGCGCCGCCGATCTGATCGCAGACATACTGAACAAAACCGAGGTCCGATGCCATGGGGCTCCCTTTCGGCCACGTCGCCGCGGCTACTGCAGATCCTCGAACAGCGCGGTGCTGAGATAGCGCTCGCCGGAGTCGGGGAAGATCGTGACGATGCGTTTGCCCTCGTTCTCGGGCAGGGAGGCCAGCCGGAAGGCGGCCGCGGCCGCGGCGCCCGAGGAGAGCCCGCAGGTGATGCCCTCGACGCGGTGCAGGCGGCGGGCGAACTCGATGGCCTCCTCGTTGGAGACCGTCAGGACCAGATCGATCAGGCTCAGATCGAGGATCTCGGGCACGAAGCCCGCCCCGATGCCCTGGATCTTGTGCGGTCCTGGCTGCAGCGCCTGTCCGGCCCGCTGCTGGGTGAGCACCGGGGAGGCCAGCGGCTCCACGGCGACGATGCGCACGTCCTTCCCGCGCGCCTGACGCAGGCGGCGACCCACGCCGGTGATGGTGCCGCCGGTGCCCACGCCGGACACGAAGAGGTCGACCTGGCCGTCGGTGTCCTCGAGGATCTCGGGGCCGGTCGTCTGGTAATGGATCTCCGGGTTGGCGGGGTTCTTGAACTGCTGCGGCATGTAGTAGTGGTCGGGATCCGACGCGACCAGCTCCTCGGCCCTGGCGATGGCGCCCTTCATGCCCTTGGCGCCTTCGGTGAGGATGAGCCTGGCGCCGAAGCCCATCAGCATCCGCCGGCGTTCCACGGACATGGTTTCGGGCATGGTCAGCACCAGCGGGTATCCCCGGGCGGCGCAGACGAAGGCCAGGGCGATGCCGGTGTTCCCCGAGGTGGGCTCCACCACCGTCACGTCGGAGCGTCCCGGGACGAGCAGGCCGTCGCGCTCGGCGGCCCGGATCAGCGCGGTGCCGGTGCGGCATTTCACGGAGTAGGCCGGGTTGCGGCCCTCGATCTTGGCCACCACGGTGCCCGGCAGGCCGCGTGTGAGGCGCGAGAGGGCGATCAGCGGCGTGTTTCCGATGCTCATGCTGTTGTCGTCGAAGATGCGTGCCATGATGTAGACTCCTTCGGGTCCTGTTCAGATCGAAAAGCTCAGCGGTTCCTGGCCGCGCTCGCGCTGCCGTCGGCAGAGGGTGCCCAGGGTGGTCCGGGACAGCACGCCCTCGATGGCGGCGGCGACCTCGCTCCACAGTTCGTGGGTCACGCAGTCGCCGGTGCGCCCGCAGACGTCGGGCCGGGTGACGCAATCGACGGGCACGGGCGGCCCCTCGAGCAGGGTGATGATCTCCAGGACCGTGATCTCGTCGGGGGACCTGGCCAGCTCATAGCCGCCATGGGGTCCCCGCACCGTGCGCACGAGCCCGGCGTGCCGCAGCCCGGGCATCAACTGATGAATGTACTTTCCGGAGATGCCCTGGGAGCGCTCGATGAGATCCACCAGGACCGGCCCCTGCCCGTGGCGCAGCGCCAGTTCGAGCATGATCCTCAATCCGTAGCGTCCTTTGGTGGAGACCCTCATTCCGGCGCGTCCTCCCGTATCCAACGATGTAGCGCGAGTAGTTGAGTATGTCAAGCGAAATAGTTGACTATATGTTCGCGTCGGAATTTCCTGGGGCGGCTGCAGTCCCCTGTGCGGGTGCGGTCCCTGGGGCGGCCGGGAATCCCCCGATCAAATCCTTGATCACCGCTCCGGCCGCGATCAGACCCGCCACCGAGGGCATGAAGGACAGGCTGCCCGGGATCTGCCGACGGGTCGAGCAGGTCCGGGTGGTGCCGGCGGGGCAGACACAGTTGGACGCGCAGGCGGTGTCGTCGTCCTGGATCGGGGTCAGGGGCTTCTCCCGGGAGTACACGACCTTGAGGTGCTTCACGCCGCGCCGGCCCAGCTCCTTGCGCATGATCTTGGCCAGCGGGCAGATGTCGGTCTTCGCCAGATCCGCGACCTCGAAGCGCGTGGGGTCGGTCTTGTTCGCCGTCCCCATGCAACTGATGATGGGGACGCCCGCGGCCCGGGCGCGCACGACCAGGTCGAGCTTGGCCGTCACCGTGTCCATCGCGTCGACGACATAGTCCCACGTAGGATCGAAGATCGACTCCGCGTTCCCGGGCAGGTAGAAGGCGCCGATGGTCTCGACCTCGGCTGCAGGGTTGATCGACAGCACGCGTTCGCGCATGACCTCGACCTTGGGCCGGCCCACGGTGGCGCGGGTCGCATGGAGCTGCCGGTTGAGGTTGGTCAGGCAGATCCGGTCGTCATCGATGAGCACGAAGCGACCCACGCCGGCGCGCACGAGGCCCTCGACCACGTATGATCCAACCCCGCCGATGCCGAACACGGCCACCCTTTTGAGGTTCAGGGCTTGCAGGGCCTGGGCCCCGATGAGCATTTCAGTTCTGGAAAAGGCGTGCAGCATGGCTCTCCGGGCGCAAAATATGCTGGAAAACGGGGGAGTGTGCAAGTACCTTGTAGCATCGCTGGAGGTTCCATGCACGCCATACGGTCGATGATCCTGCGCCTGCCGCTTCTCTTCATGCTGCTTTGGCTGTCCTTCGCCTGTGACGACGAAACCACCGGACCTGCCGTCGACGGCGGCGTCGACGCGACGGACCTGGACGACGCCGACAGCGGGGACGGCGGGATCGAGCCCAACCCGGTCTGCCAGGATCTGGGCCTTCCGACGGTCGCGTTCATCGAGGCCGGGCCCGGCACTGCCCTGCGGTCCACGGCGGCCGACTTCACGGTGGCGACCACTGCCGGGGAGTGGACGTTCTCGGCGGCGTTCTCCGGCTGCGACAACTACCTGTTCATCCAGGACGTGCCCCGCCAGGAGCAGGACTGGGGACGTGTGTTGTGGACCCGCGATCTGGGGGACCTGCTGTACCTGCTGCCAAAGAACACGCATGTTTTCTTCGTGTCGGTGCTGGCCGACGAGGCCGGGCGCGCGGCCGAGCTCGTGGCGATGCAGGACCGCGTGAACGCGGCGCTTGCGGCCCTGGGCGCCGCGGAGCGCCAGTGGTGGGAGGGGCGGATCCATCTGCTGACCGACGCCGCGGACGCCCTGCCGGGCTACCTGGGCGAACTGATGCGCGATCCGGGCTGGGGGTTCGGCATCGACCGGTTCCAGCGCGTGCGCTACATCGGGTCGTACGCGGATCCCTCACGCTATGACGCCGGCGCCCAGTGGTTCGGACCGAACCTGGCCATGGCCGCCAACGAGGCGATCTTTTACAATTTCGAGAAGACGCGCGAGGACACGTTGGCGGGCGAGCATGCCCGGCTGGTGACGGTGTTCGATCACGTGCTGGTCACCGGCGACGCGACGGCGAACGTGGAGCTGCCCGAGGCCGCCCTGATGGCCGGCTACGACACGCTTCGGCTGGACCTCACCATGGGCTGCGACGGCGACGGGGAGTTCGGCGTCTGCCCGGCCTGGGACCGCATCGTCACGCTGATGCTCTGCGACGAGGACGATCCGGACGTGTGTGAGATCGAGCTGGGGCGCTGGATCACCACCTACCACCGCGAAGGACGCTGGGTCATCGACGCCTCCGCGCTGCTGCCGCTGCTGGCCGACGGCGGTCCGCGGCGGTTCCGCTTCGTCACCTCGGATCCGTACGTGGTGTCGCTGACGCTTCGTCTGGCCGATCGGGGGCGCGCGCTGCGCCCGGTGGCCGTGTTCCCCCTGTGGACGGGGATGAAGGACTTCAACGAGACTTACAACGACCTGTTCGGGACCATCAGTGTGGCGATCCCGTCCACCGCCTCCCGCGTGGAGCTGGTCAGCGCGATCACCGGCCACGGCATGTCCCAGCCCGGCAACTGCGCGGAGTTCTGCAACACCACCCACACCTTCACGGTGGGCGGTCAGGAATTCGTGGTCGACTTCCCCGACGTGCACGACCAGTACGGGTGCCTCAAGCAGGTGGCCGACGGCACCGTGCCCAACCAGTACGGCACGTGGTGGTACGGGCGGTCGGGCTGGTGCCCGGGCAGGGAGGTCCCGCTGACCGCCTTCGACATCACCTCCGCCGTGACGCCGGGCACGCTGGCTTCGTTCTCCTACGAGGGCCTCTTCGAGGGGGCTCCCTATTCCGGTGACAACTGGCGCAACATCGATCTGACCGCCTGGGTCGTGATCTACGAGTGAGGAACCCGTTTCGGCCTGCAGGCGTGGTGATGTGCCCTGGAGTGCGGCTCGCCTGCGCTGGGTGGCATTCCGTTCACCAGAAAAGGGTTGCACTGAGGGGATTTCATTGTATATAGAACTCTGTCCGGTCCTCCTGGGCCGGCCGGGGGTCATCGATGAAATCCTTGTTCCTGCTGCTTGTCTTCATGATTCCACTGTGTTGCGCCTGTGATGACGGGCAGGAGAAGCCCCTCCCGAGGTTGGAGGATCCCCTGCACACCGGGCGCATCGACTTCTCCGGACTGGGGCGCATCTACTACGAAATCACCGGGCCCGATTTCGAGACGCCCAACGTGTCCGTGGGCGACACCCTGGTGGTGTTCGGGGACGCCCGCGTCGACGGCGACCTCGTGGTCCCCGAGCGCAACTGGATGGCGGCCTACGCCTCCGACGCGACGCCGTTGATCACGATCACGCCGGCTTGGACCGGGCCCGACGGCGTCCCGCCCGAGGGCACCTACGATGTGCGTGGAAGGCTGGTGGACTCCGCCGGCGTCGAGATGGAGTTTTTCTCCGTGCAGGGGGAGCTGGAACCGGCAGAAGAGTCCGACGAGCTCGACGACAGGCGTTTTGAGCTCCTGCTGGACGGCGACGACACCATCGAAGGCCAGCAGTATCAACCCATCACCGTGACCGCGGCCCGCCTTCCCCACGACACGGCGAAGGTGTACACGCTGGTGATCGAGCACGTCTATACGACCGGAGAGACGACCTACCGGCACACGACCCACACCGAGTTCGCCCAGGTGTGGCGGGCGCCGCTGCCGAACACGATTCTTTATCAGCAGATCATCCGGTGGGGCAGCCAGTGGATCGACGCGACGGTCGAGGATCTGGGCGAACCCACCGAAAACCAGCTCGCTGACGTGCTGCTGCTAAGCCTGCCCAGGCTTGTGCCGCTGGGGTACCGCTACGGCTCCCTGGTGCGGCCGGTGCCCTACACCAACAAGGCCGAGGTCTTCCTGGATTACAAGCAGTCCGCTTGCGGAGAGTTCTACGGTTTCTTCATGGATCTGGTCGAGACCCAGGGTATCGACGCCAACTATCTGGTCTTCATGTTCCCCAACCCCTCGCCGGACTGGTACTCGATGTATCAGACGATCGACATCCCGGCGCTGGGCCGCGAGTCCAAGGTGTGGCGATACGGCGATCACGGCCTCGTCGAGGTCAACGGGCGGGTTTACGACCCCACCTATGTGCTGATCAAGGAGAACGCCGACGAGTACGAGGACTACCTGTTCGCCAGTTTCTGCTACGGCGATGAGGGCAAGTGCGGACGCGGCAACGCCTGGTGCCTGATCCCCGACGGTCCACAGGGCATCTGCGCGGACAACGAGCCCGGCTACGACCCCGAGCTGGGCTTCATGCGCTACCGCGGTGAGACATACTGAAAGACTGTCGTACCAAGGTTATTGAGAGAACGGCACCTACCGGTACAGGGAGTTAGTTGAGAATCCTCGGGAAAAGGGGTACAAAAGAAGCCTCATGACGGTGTCCGATTGCCACGGACGCCGGGGGATGGGAACATGAAGACATCAATGATATGGATCGTGGGGTTGCTGCTGGCGGGGACGAC
>PHBF01000108.1 GCA_002841905.1 Deltaproteobacteria bacterium HGW-Deltaproteobacteria-17 | reverse complement strand
CAACCTGAAAGCCCGCGTCCCGCAAGCCGAGCTCACCCCCGAGGCGATCGACTACCTGACGCGCGTGGGCAAGGGCGAGACGCCGAAGTGGGACAAGGCCCATCCGGCCGAGCTCGACTACGCCGAGACCCTCACGGTCAGCCCCAAGCGCAACGAGTACACCATCCTCCTGGAGTCCGTCTCCGAAAAGATCGAGGAAGGGCTGTTCAAGGCGCTGGGCGCCAAGGCCACCGTCCTGAGCGTGGAGAGCCGCGGTCCGCAGGTCGGCAAGCGGCTGCGCATCCAGGGCATCCTCTCCCTGCTGTATGCGCTGGGCTTCATCCTGCTTTATATCGTCCTGCGCTTTGACCTCAAGTTCGCCCCGGGCGCCATCGTGGCCCTGATCCACGACGTGCTGATCACCGTCGGCATCTTCGCGCTGTTCTGGCGCGAATTCTCCCTGCCGATCCTGGCCGCCCTGCTGACCATCGTGGGTTACTCGCTCAATGACACCATCGTCGTCTACGACCGCATCCGTGAGAACATCCTCAAGCTGCGCTCGCACTCGCTGACGAAGGTGGTCAACTCCTCCATCAATGAAACGCTGTCCCGCACCATCCTGACGTCGGCCACCACGTTCTTCACCGTGGCCGCGATCTTCGTCGTCGCCGACGGCGTGCTGCGTGACTTCGCGCTGGCCATGGGCATCGGCATCATCGTCGGAACCTATTCCTCCATCTTCGTAGCCTCTCCGATGGTCATCTTCGTGGAGAACACCTTCGGCCGCTACTTCGTGGCCGACAGCCGCCAGGAAGCCGAGCCGATGGATGAGGATGAGGAGGAAGAGGGCGAAGAAGGCGAAGAGGACGACGACGCCGAGGGCAAGCCCGACGAGGAACTGACCGAGGAGGAGCTCAAGGAGCGCGATCTGAAGAAGGCCAAGAGACTGCGTCGCAAGTCCCGCGGTGGCCGCGGTGGAAAACGCAAGGGGTAGTTCCGACGCCCGCATCATGACGTGCGTCCAGGTGTCCTCCCTTTCCCGTTTTCCCATCGCGTGTGCCCGTGAATCATCAGACCACTTCGCCCAGACCCCTCCCTCTCATTGCTGATCATTCCAGTCAGACGGCCTACGAAATCGAAACCAGGTTCCAGTTGTTGCCGTTGACGGCGCGGATCCTGGCCGTCCGGGGCTTCTCGGCCGACGAGGTGCTCGAAGCCTATCTGCACCCGCGGCTGGCACGTCTGGAGAAGCCCGACTCCCTGGCCGACTACGAGAAGGCCATCACCTATCTGGCCGCCGCCGTGACTGCGGACGAGACCATCGGGATCTTCGGTGACTACGACACCGACGGCATCTCCTCGGTCTCCCTGTGGGTGCTCTTTCTGAGGGCAATCAAAAGAAAATCACTGACCCGGCTGGCGCACCGGGACCGGGGGTATGGACTCACCGTCGAGGACGTACGCTTCTTTGCCGATGCCGGGCTGCGCTCGGTCATCGCCTGCGACGTGGGATCCACGGACCATGAGGCCGCCGAGATCGCACACCAGCTGGGCATCGAGCTGGTCATCGTGGACCATCACCACCTCCAGCAGCCCTATCCGAAGGCCCACGCCCTGATCAATCCGCTCCGGCCGGACTGCGGCTTCCCTTTTCCCGGCATGGCCTCCGTCGGCCTCTCCTTTTATCTCATGGCCGGGCTGCGTTCCAGGCTGGAGGCCGACTGCCGGATACCGCCGGCGGATCTCCCGGAGCTCAAGGCATTTTTGGACATCGTTGCCCTGGGGACGTTGGCGGACGTGTCGCCGCTGACCGGCAACAACCGCATCCTGGTGCATCACGGATTGCGGCTGATCGCGGCCCGCAAACGACCTTCGATCCGCGCCCTTTGCATGGCCGCCCACATCGATGCCGCCGAGGAGATCACGGAGAAGCACGTGGTCTTCCGCATGACGCCCAAGCTCAACGCTCCCGGGCGCATGGGGGATGCGGATCTGAGTCTCCAGCTCCTGACGGCCGCCGACTACCAGGAATCGCTGCAGATCGCCGGTGAACTGACCCGCATCAACGAACGGCGCCAGCAGATCCAGGAACAGATGTTCAAGGAGGCCGTCGTCCAGGCCGAGGCCTCGATGGACTACCGGTGGGGCATCGTGGTCTCGGGCACCGACTGGCATCCGGGCATCGTCGGCATCGTGGCGGCCAAGCTAGCCGAGCAGTTCAAGCGCCCGGCCATCGCCATCGCCCTGCGAGGCGACATCGGTCGGGGATCCGTGCGAACCTTCGGAAACATCAACATCTTCGAGGTGATCGAGAAGACCACCGGGCACCTGATCTCCTATGGGGGGCATCAGGGGGCGATGGGCATCGAAATCGCACGGGAACAACTCGGCGACTTCGCGAAGGCCTTCGATGAACAGTTGCGCATGGTCGCCGGTACGGGCGACGAACTCCCCACGGCGGTGGACGCGATCGTCCCCCTGCACGAGTTGACCGCCCAGTTCATGAATGAACTGAAGCTGCTGTCTCCGTTCGGCAACCAGAATCCCGAGCCCGTCCTGATGTGCAGCCATCTCGAGGTCGTCTCCGTTCGGTATCCGAAGAACGTCCACGTCTCCGTGCGGCTGCGCGACCCCGTGACCCAGACCGTGCGCCAGGCCATAGGCTTCAACATGGCCAAGTCCCTGCGCGAGATCGGCTCGATCGTCAACATCATTTACGTGCCCGAGAAGAATGCCTACAATCCCGAAGGCCTGCAGTTGAGGATTTTGTTCCTGTGGAACGCCGAGGAAAAGAACGGATGACCCAAGAGCAACAACCGTCCGAAGATCCGAACGAACCGGACCCGGAGCTCGAACCGCCACGGCCCAGGCGCAGGGCCCGGCTCACCTACCGGTCGGCCGAGCGCTCCATGATGGCCGATCAGGTCCTGATCCTGATGGCGCTGCTGGTCGCCTTCTTCATGGTGTATTCACGCGGCTGCCAGTCCTCGTTCGATGGTCTGACACGGCTGTTGACGGAGGAGGTGCCGGCGCAGGCCGACGCAGGGGCCACGGAGCCGGCCAGGTAGCGATTTGCAGGGAGATTCGGACGACCCGTGAACGTCCGGTCCGGGGGAGGTGACAATGCGGGATGTTGAAATACAAAAGAATGAGGCCATGCTCGCGCAGGTGGTCGGAAACTGCCTGATGACGCGGGAGCTCGATGCGTTGTGGATGCTGGGGAATCCGGCCGAGGTCGTGCCACAACTGCCCCCCGCCGCGGTCTATCACCTCAGCCGGATCGCCGAGCACGAGGATCGGCAGCTGCTGGTGCTGCACGCCGCGGTGGAGCAGATCCAGTGCTGCTGGGACATGGATGCCTGGAACCGCGATCGCTTCGATCCCGCCGGCGCGGATGAATGGCTCGCGCAAATCGTGGCGCTGCCCGATGAGGCCTGGCTCGAGAAGATCCACGGCCTGCTGCCCGACGGCTTCGGGCTTCACCTGCTGTCCCGCGTGGCCATCTTCAACCTGAAGATGGAGGAGGAGCATCCGGAGGACGCCGAATACTACACCACCCCGGACGAGTATTTCGAGCTGCAGCCGCTGGAAGGCACGCCCGAGGACGCCTGGAACACGATCATCCGGTTCATCGACCGCTGGTATGAGACCGACGCCACGGGAATCCAGCAGCTCCTGCTGGCGACGATCATGGAGTTCCCCACCGCCCTCGAGGAGGAGAGCTACCGCCTGCGCAACGGCAGGATCCGGGACGAGGGTTTCTGGGACGCCCACACGGCCCAGGCGATCTACACACCCGTGGATCCGTCCCGCATCTCCATCGATCGTCTGAGCGCGCCGCTGGAGCCTCCGGTGGTCCAGTCGTTCCTGCCTTCGATCCCGGGTCCGGGCCCTCGCGACGTGTTCGCCGCCGCCCTCGAGGGGCTCACCGAGGATGAGCAGGGCGCCGTGCGGGGCAACTTCGCCCTGCTGTGCAACCGGATGATCGCCGCCGACGACGTCGACATCGCCGACGAGACAGGCATGGGCGACGTGATGGATCGCGCCCGGGCCGGCGTGAACCTGGGGTTGTCCTATTTCGTGCGCCACCGCAAGGTCCCCGGGGTGGACATCCTCCGGAGCCTCCACGTCTCCCACCTGTTCCAGTGCGGCTATTTCCTGCAGAAGCAGACCGCGATCCTGGCCGCGACCCTGATGCGCACGGGCGTGGTCTCGCTCTCCCCGGGTACCTCGACGCTCCTCGAGGGTCCCTGGGCCGCCTTCTTTGCCGCCCAGCTGGAGCGACATCCCAGGCTCGACCCCGGCCTCGGGGGTGGGACACGGGCCGTGGCTGCCTCGGAGCTCGAGCAGGTGGCGCTGATCACCGAGCTGCTCGAGGAGTTGAGCGTGTTCAAGGGGCTGTGCTTTGAGGTCCTGGGGCTCCCCGCCGAGCTCCTGACAGAAGAGGGCGCGGCCCGTACGACGCGGCGCACCCCGGGAGCGATCACCTTCGGGGATCTGTTCCGCTCCGCTGCCGTGGCCCTGGTGGTCCGGGGGAAGACCTCGGCGGTGCCCCTGACGCGGCCCGCCGTCAAACAGTTTTTTGCCGATCCGGCCAACCTGAAACGTGCCACCCACGAACTGACGCAGAAGCTCGCCGTCTCGGTGGCGCTGACGCCCCGGCGCCTGGCGCGCGTGGTGGCCACCCATCTGGCTCCGCTCGCGTCCGAGAAGGATCCGGAGTCGGTCCTGCTGCTCCGAAGGATCCCGTCCCGCGCCCCCCGATAAAAGATCTCCCCAAGTCGTTCCTTTTTCCATATAATCCGACCGGCAAGCCGTTGCCGACCATGCAACCGAAGGAGATGTTGATGCTGTTGCCAGACGCCGCCGCCCTTCCTCAGGACTGTGTCCTGCTTCCCCTGTTCGAGGGGAGACTTCTGGTCTCCCGTTCCCACGCCGTGTTCTGCCGAGTGCCCGATCCGGGCGTGCCGTCCGTGGAGGAAGTGATGGCCGGCCGCGCGTCCCTGGACACGCTGGGCCCGGAGTTGTTGATGGACCTGCGCACGCACGGGTTCTTCGGGCCGCCGCGGCCCGAGAAGGATGATCCTCCGTCGGTCCAGCTGCAGATCACCAACGCGTGCAACCTGCTGTGCACGTACTGCTGCACGAACTCGGGCACGGCCCGCACCGACGAGATGACCTTCGACGAGGTGTGCGACGTGATCGACCGGATTCCTGCCCTGTTGGGTCCGCGCGGACGGGTCGCGATCCTCGGTGGAGAGCCCCTGCTGGTCCCCTGGGCCGTCGACGCCGCCTCGCGCATCCTCGAGCGCGATCTGGACCTGACGCTGTTCACCAACGGGATGCCCATGGTCGATCCCGGCCTCGCAGCGAGGGTGGCCGGCCTGGTCAAGCGGGGGGCCCAGGTACGCATCAGCCTGGCCGGACCGACCGCCGAGACCTGCGACTCCTTCTCCGGTACCAGCCGTTTCGAGACGGCGATCACGGCCATCTCCAACCTGTACGCCGCCGGGGGCACGGCCGTGATCGATCTGATGCTCTTTCCGCAGCACGTCGACGACGTCGCCGGCGAGTTTCACGCTTTGCGCAAGCGTCTGCCCCCTGGCATCAAGATCGCGCTGGGCATCGCCTACCTCTCCGGCCGCGAGAGCGGAGAGCATGTGTTTCCCTCCCGATACGAGCTCGAGAAGGCCCTGGACCGCATCGCCTTTGAAGCAGGAGAGACCATCACGGCGGTGCAGCCCAGCCCGCTGGCCCATCGTCGGGAGGGCTGTGGCTGCGCGCTCGGGCACCACCTTCACCTGCGCTCGGACGGATCGCTCTTTCCGTGTTTCAAGATGGAGGAGAAGGTGGGGCACCTGCGCGTCGAGGGCTTCGAGGCCGCGCTGGAGAAGGTCCGAACGAATCCCCACCCCGCGGCCCAGTTGCCGCTCTGTCGCGAATGTCCGCTGGCGACGCTGTGCGGTGCTGGCTGCCGTTCCGACAATTATCTCTACACCACCGACGGCGATCTGCCGCTGTGTGACACCTGGCGGGTGCGCGTGATCAGCGAGCTGCTCGCCGACGACTGGGTGACCGCCCTGGACTGGCCGATCCACCACCTCCTCGCCGAGGCCCACCGCCGAGGCATCGAGGCCCCCGTGGAGGTTCGGCCCCGCGGCATCTCCAGGCACTGCGTGGATCACTGAGGAGAGGCTCATGCGTATGTCGATCTGCCTGGAAGACCTCGAATGCTCCGACACCGGATCCCGTTTCCAGTCCTGCATGGCCATGCCGTCTGGGACCGCCGGGCTCTCCATCACCCCCGGGGCCGAGGTCCGCTGGAAGGCTGCCCGCGAACCCTCCGCCCATGTGGGAACGACCGAAGACGGCCGGCTGGCCCTGTTCGTCGACGCCGGCTTTCGCCCGGCCCTCCTGCTGAGGCGGGGAGGGCGGGTCCTGGCCTGCCCGGAGGATCGTCCGGTGGTCCTGATCGACCAGGACGAACTGGAGCTTCCCGGTGGGCGCTGGCGCGTGCACCTGCATGGTCCTGTCGAGGACGCGACGCCGGCGGCTTCGCCGTTTTTTGTTCGGACGGCCGCCGTCCTGGCCGGGCTGGCCCTTGCGGCGGGCTGTGCCGGCACCCGGGAGACCCCGACCATGCCCGAGACGTCGTCGTCGTCGTCGGAACGTGGTCCGGACGCGCCGCCCCCGCCGGCTCCACCCGCTCCCCCTGAGAACGAGGCCGTGGAGAAAGGCAAGAAGAGCTCGCCGCCCGTCGAGGTCCGTGACCTGCCGCCGTACAAACCCGCGCCATACACCGGTCGGAGCGCGGCCGGAGAGGAGTAGCCCATGCAGGAAAAAATCATCGCCATCTGTCTTGAGGACTGCTATCCCGTGCACGAGAGCCTCCGCTTCCTGCAGTGCACGGCGCTGAAGGGGGAGGGGCTCTTTGTCGGGGAGGACGGCGTGGTGGGCGCCGACCGCGGCCTGCCGGCGTACTGCCAGCTGCGGGTGACCGGCGATGATCGTCTCGCCGCCCTGGCCACCGCCGGAATGCCGGCCGGAGCCCGTGTCCATCGCGGCGGGCGCTTCGTGGACCTGTCCGTCGGCAAGCCCGTCATCCTCTGCGACGGCGACTTCCTGGCCGTGCCGGGGAAGTGCTACCAGATCCATGTGCATGGCGATGCGGCCCGCGCGGCCGAGCCGTCCTTTTTGCACGCCAGGGAGCCGGCCGTCTCCACCCTGGCCCGGCTGGCGGCGGCCGGGCTGGTCGCGGTCACGAGCATGGCCGGATCACTGGGATGCACGCCGCGCGAGACCAGCGTCAACGAGAAGCCCGAGGTGACCCCGGACCGGCCCCTGCCGCCGCGTCCGGAGCCGCCGCAGGGAAAGGAACCCCAGCAGAAGGTCGATCCGATCGACGTCCGGGACGAGCCGCCCGTGATCGCGCCCGACCCCAACTACCCATAGGAGCACCCATGCCACGCCCCCTCGCGATCTGCATCGAGAACTGCTATCCCCCCCACGAGAGCCTGCGCTATCTGCGCTGCTGCGCCATCAGCGGGGTCGATCCCGGCCTCGCGGTCACGCCCGGCGGCCAGGTCGTGTGGAAAGGTGAAGGCCCCGTGGCGTGCGAGATCTGGGTGTCTTCCGACGAAAAACTGATCTGCTTCCGGCCGCCCGGGGCGCCGGAGGGGGCGCGCATCCATCGTGCCGGCCGGGAGGTCACGCTGGAGGAGAACAAACCCGTGGTGGTGATCTCGGGCGACTACCTGTTGCTCCCCGGGCACTGCTACCGCATCCATGTCCACGGGGAGGCCTCCGAGGTGACGGACCCGCGGTTTCTGGACTTCGAGGAGCCCGCCTCCTCCACGTGGTCGCGCTTCGCCGTCGCCGGCGCGCTCGTGTTGGGCACCGTCGTCGTTCCGGCCTGCAGCCGTCCTGCTTCCGAGGGGACCAAGCCTGTGGAGGTCCGCGCCGAACCCCCGTCGGTGGAGCCCGTGCGCAAGGGGGAACCTGAGGCACCTCCGGGGGATGACCTGGAGGAGCCCCTCCCTCCTTCCGAGGACATGAAAACGACGGAGCCCGGTCCGCCGGCCATGCCGGTGCCGCGGTTGTAGGTTTCGTCGA
>PHBF01000107.1 GCA_002841905.1 Deltaproteobacteria bacterium HGW-Deltaproteobacteria-17 | reverse complement strand
CATCCAGACGAACTTCCCGGTCGCGCCGGGCAACGTCCCCTACGAGAACCCGTCGATCACCTGCGAGCCGATCTGGATGTTCAACAACACCGGAACCTTCCAGGTCCGGCTGCTCGATCCTTCCGGCACGCCCATCTCGCAGATTCCGCTGCAGATGGTGGTGCCCGCCGCGTACTACTCGGTGGATCAGTGGGGCAATGTGTACTTCCGTGGCGACGTCAACCGGGTGGCCAACACCAACGCCATGGGCCTCGCGCAGTTCCGCGACATCCCCGAGCTTCCGCTGGCCGGCTCGATCAACTTCCCGAACGTCCGCGTCTATGTGCCCGAGATCGACCTCGACGGCGACGGCAACCCCGAGTTCGCCTCGACCACCCGGAACTTTGACCTGCACACGACCGGAGACACCATCCAGGTCATCCGCCTGAGCGCGTTCGTCTCCGGCGATCTCACGGTTTCCGCCTCGAACAATAGCTATTTTACGTCCGCCCCCACCGTTCCCGGGACCTTCTCCTCCGGCGACAGCATCTACGTGCTGTTCAACCGTGAGCCCGACGCCGACAGCCTGTCGGTCGTGCTCCGCGAGTTCGCCCAGGACGGCGCCTCCTGGCCCCTGACCCCGACGCTCACGGGCAACCAGATCTCCTTCACGCTGCCCGACGGCCTGGCCAGCGGTGAGATGTACCTGCTGACCGTGTACGCCAACACCGAGGACTTCGGCAACACCTACACGCGCACGGTGCCGGTGTTCATCACGCCGACCGAGCCCCTGACCGTGACGATGGCCCGCGAGAATCCGATGGTCATCAACTCTCCCGTCATCGTGACCTTCAACCAGTGGGTGGGCACGGGATCCCAGTTCTACACCTGGCTGACCGGCAACGACGGCGTGGTGTACTTCGTGTACGATTTGAACTCCTCGGGCATCATCGGCGACGACTTCTCCGAGTACGGTTTCACCAGCACCAACGTCGGTCTCGAGTCCCTCGAAACCACCCCGACCTGGGTCCCCGGCCTGGCCGTGGGCCGCACCGGCTTCTCCAAACGCTGGCGCTTCCAGCCCCCGGCAGCAGCCGTGGCGGGCACCTCGGTGCAGTTCACGTTCCCGTTCGTGATGAGCTCGGTCTACCTGTTCCATACCCCCGCCGGAGACACGGTCGCTCCGATGACAGGCTCGCTTCCCTAGTTTCAGGACCGCACAACAAACCCTGACGGCCGGTTGCCGCCACCACTTTTCAATCAAGGAGATGCTTCGATGGTCAGTTACAAAGAGTTAGGACTCGTCAATTCCGTCAAACTGTTCGCCGACGCCAACGAGCATGGTTATGCGATCCCGGCGTACAATTTCAACAACATGGAACAACTGCAGGCCATCGTGATGGGTTGTGCGCAGAGCGACTCTCCGGTGATCATCCAGGTGAGCAAGGGCGCCCGGCAATACGCCAACCAGACCCTGCTGCGCTACATGGCCCAGGGTGCCGTGGCCATGGCCCGCGAGATGGGCTCCAACATCCCCATCGTGCTACACCTGGATCATGGGGACTCCTTCGAGCTGTGCCAGTCCTGCATCGAGACCGGCTTCTCCTCGGTCATGCTCGACGGCAGCCACCTGCCGTACGAGGAGAACATCAAGCTCACCCGCAAGGTGGTCGAATACGCCCATGAGCACGACGTCACCGTCGAGGGTGAGCTCGGCGTGCTCGCCGGCATCGAGGACGAGGTCTCGGCCGCCAAGTCCCACTACACGCAGCCCGGCGAGGTCGAGGACTTCGTCCAGCGCACGGGCGTCGACAGCCTGGCGATCTCCATCGGCACGAGCCATGGTGCCTACAAGTTCAAGTTGAAGCCCGGTGAGGAGGTGCCCCCGCTGCGCTTCGACATCCTCGAGGAGATCAGCAAACGCATTCCGGGCTTCCCCATCGTGCTGCACGGCTCCTCGTCGGTCATCCCGGAGTACATCGAGATGATCAACCAGTACGGTGGCAAGATGGACGGCGCCGTGGGCATCCCCGAGTCCCAGCTTCGCAAGGCCGCAGGCCTGTCCGTCTGCAAGATCAACATCGACAGCGACGGCCGCCTGGCCATGACGGCCAAGATCCGCGAGGTCTTCGCCAAGAAACCCGAGGAGTTTGATCCCCGAAAATACCTCGGTCCGGCCCGCGACATGCTCCGCGACCTGATCATTCACAAGAACAAGAATGTTCTTGGCTCTGCCGGCCACGGCAACCGCGTCTTCGCCACCCTGTAACACCCTGATCCGAAACGACAAGAAGAACGATCAGAGGGGCTGCACCTGAAAGCCGGCGGCCTGCCACGCCCGGGCGATGTCGGCCCGCCGATCTTCGGTGCAGAGGGCGATGGCACAGCCGCCGCCGCCGCTGCCGGTGAGCTTGGCCCCCTGGGCGCCAGCATCCAGCGCCAGTCGCACCATGCGGTCCAGCGCCGGAGTCGACGCGCCGGCGGCAGCCAGGTGCTCGTGGGCCCTGCTCAGGACCTGGCCGAGGGCGTCGAGATCGCAGCCGGCCAGATGACCCACCGCCTCGTCGAACAGGCGTCGGGAGGTGTCGGCAAAGTCGGCGGCCGAGCAGGCCTTGACCCGCGCGATCATGGCCTGCGTCGAGGCGCTGGTGCCTGAATACCCCACCACCAGCGGCAGGGCCGAGGGAAGGGTCACCTGCCAAAGGTGGGCGGCGCGCACGACATGGGGAAACGGCCAGCGGACGGTCACCTTCGGACGCTGCAGCAGCACGGCGGTCTGCAGGCACACGACGGCGTCGTCGATGCCTGACGGGGTGCCATGGAAGCAATGCTCGAGCGCATGCGTCACCGCCGCGAGGTGGGTCGGATCCGCAACTTCGTCGGGATGGGCGACCCGCCAGGCGGCCTGCGCCAGCAGAAACGAGAGCGAGGCCGAGGCGCCGAGCCCGGCACCGGGGGGCACGGTGGTTTCCCAGTCCAGGGTGAAGCCTTCGGTCGGGATGAGCCGTCCCAGGAGCGCCAGCGCCGCGGTGACGCGGGCGTCCGGAATGTCCGGGTTCAGGTGGATGCGATCGCCTCCGACGGTCGGGATCGCGCCGCGCATCGCCCCGGGCAGGGGGAGCGCCAGGGCCGGCGCTCCGTCGAGCACCGCATGCTCCCCGAGGAGGATGATCTTGCCGTAGGCTTCGATTCGCACGATCAGATCGTTTCCGTGAACCGGGTGTCGAGCGTCCTGGGGTGCCGCTTCAAGGCGTCGATCGTCGGCGTGCCGCACAGGGACATGACGCTGCGCAACTGGTTCAGTCTTGAAGTGATCCAGGCATGGATGCCGTCGGCAGGGTCCCGGTGCCAGGCCCGAACCAGCGGCGCGGCGAAGGAGACGAGGTCAGCGCCCAGGCAGAGGGCCTTCGCCATGTCCAGTCCTGTACGCACGCCGCCACTGCCAATGATGCGTATATTGTGTCTTGATGCCATATGAATGACGAGCGCCGTCGGGATTCCCATCTGGAGCGGAATCTCCCTCGTTTCATCTTGTGAATCTATGGATTCATCTTGTTCAACAAGATAAAAATTGGTACCACCCGCTCCGCTGGTGTCAAGTGCCGCGATAGGCCATTTGCTTATGGTAAATATATCAGAGGACGAAAAACCCATTCCAGTTTCTTTGATGATGACAGGCGCTCCGAACCGGGTGATGAACTCGGGCAGGAGGTCCGGATCGAAGGGCTCGTGTTCCCGGGCGGGCTGGGCCAGTTCCTGGGCGTGATTGAAGTACAGGAACAGTCCGTCCATGTGGAGCCGGTCGCAGGCCTCCCTGACCCTCTCAGGACCCAGACCAAGGGCCGCGGCCGGCCCGAGGTTGCCGAAAAAGAGCGGGAGCTCCCTGTGGGCGTTCACATTGTACGTCTCGAAGGTTCCGGGGTGCTCGAAGAACATCCGCAGGCTGCCTGTGGCCATGGGCAGCCGCAGTCGGATCGCGCTTTGTGCCGCGGCCCGGTTGAAATCCGCTCCTTCGGGCGTGCCTCCGGTGATGGGGGCGAGGAAGAGGGGCGCAGAGAGCCGTGCCCCCAGGAATTCGGTGGACAGATCCACCTCGCCGGGGAAGACGCAACTGAGGGCGGACTGGCGAAGAGTCACGCCGCCAAAGCCGGGATCGCCGCGGTCGGTGCCGTCGCTGCGGAAATGGTTCAGGTGACGACTTTTTCTGGAAGAGAGGGCTTCATCGAGCATGAATCATGCACGCCGGCGCCGACGGGGACGGAGCAGCAAGGCCGCCAACGGGATCCACAGCAGGTGCGGCCCGGAGCCGGACTGTCCGGTGCGGCAGCCACAGCCTGAGCGGGGATTTTCCTGGGCGAAGGGGAGCCTGATGGCGGGCTCCTGCCTGGCCGCAGGCCTGGCCTGGTCATCTCTTTCAGCGACGGGACGGGCCTCGTCAGGCTGGGAATAGCGGGCCTTCCAGACCATGGCCCGGGCCCGGACGCGGGTCAGCGGCGAGTTGAGGGCCTCCTCCATCAGGGGGGCGCCCCATTTTTCACCGAACAGGAACAGGAGGTCCACGAACTCGGCCTTCTGCGAGGCATTGGCGCCGGCCTTCAGGAGCAGGTCGAAGACCTTCTGGAAGGTCTCGAGGTTGTCCTTCCGGCCGTCCTGGGCCAGCGCCAGGGCATAGACATAGGCTTCGGCGTAGTCGCGCTCGGCGAAGCGCTCTTCAAAACGGCTGCGGGCCATCACCTCGAAGCTCTTGGCCACCGGATCCAGGACTCGCACCCCCAGCAGCGCGTAGGCCCGCACCACGCGAAGGGGATCCTGGGTCGCGATGGCGGCCAGCGTGCTGCGGGCTTCAGGGGAGCGGAGCAGGGCCAGCGCCCTGACAGCCTCCCACCGAAGACGATCGTCGGAGGAATACACGGACTTCAGCAACTGATCCAGGCTGGCCACGTCCCTGAAACGTCCCAGGGAAGCGATCGCCGCGTTGCGGATCCGGTTATCTTCGCTGCGTGACCATGTGCGGAGCTCTGTGAGAAGATGCGCCGGAAGGGGATGGATCCAGGCAAGGCTGGTGATGGCGGCGCCCAGCCGCAGCGTGCTCGTGCTGCCGCCGGGGAGCCGGTCCCCGATCCAGGAACGGTTCCCGTATTCTCCGAGCAACAGGATGGCCTCGGCTGCGACGGACGGGTTGCTGTCCTGCAGCATCGGAAGAATGGTTTCATCGAGGTTCAGTTTGTCGGGCCGCAGGATGCGCAGGATGCGCAGGGCCGTCAGCCGCAGCTCCGGCAACGGATCGGTCAGGGCATACAGGGTCTCGGGCAGGACGGCCATGGCCCCCAGTCGGCCCAGGGACCATAAGTATAGAATGCGTGCCTGCAGGTTGGGGCGCGGCTGCAGCCGCACCAGGATGGGCTCGATGGCTTCGCGCATCTGCAGATAGGCCGCCGCGCTGGCCGCCTGGGAGGCGATGGGGTCTTCGGCCGTCTCGATGAGTTGGAGAATCTGGCGGGAACAGTCAGGGCAGCCGATCTGGGCGGCGCTGTCGAGCGCGGCGATGACGAGCTCAGGCTCGGTGCGGCGTAGCAACTGCGGCAGACGGCTCTGGACCATCTGCGGGTGCAGCCGGGTGAGCGCCAGCAGGGCGGCACGGTTCAGGCGGGTCGAACCCTGCTCGAGGTAACGGAAGAGGTAGCGGACGACCTGTCGATCACCCAGGTCGCCCAGGGCTTCGATGACGGTCTCACGCAGCTCCGGGGTTCCGGAGCGAAGCAGACGAATCAGGTGGTTGAACGCCTTGGGGCCTCCGAACTTGCCCAGGGCGCGCACGGCAGCCATGCGCTCGCGGATGTCCGGGCGATCCAGGTTCATGAGAATCGCGCCGAGGGCCCCTGTGTATTCGATCTCGGCCAGCGCCAGGGTGGCGCGGGCACGGACCAGCGGACTGGCGTCGTGGAGCATGATCTGGTACAGCCGGGGTCCGGCGTTCTTGACCTTGAGGATCCCCAGTGCGGTGGCCGCCTCGGCCCTGACGTGGGGGTTGTCGTCCTTGAGAAGTTGAATCAGGTGGGGAACGCTCTCCCGCACGCGCTCCAGCCCCAGGGTGGAGATGGCATGGATCCGCGTGTTGATCGTGGGGCTCGACAGGCTGCTGATGAGGCTCTGCCGCTGCTGCTGACTCAGGGCCACCTTCGGCAGATCATCTGCCGCGACCTGCACGGGGGCGGCGGTCAGGGAGGGCATGAGGAGCATCAGGAGGGAATTCAACATGGGAGGGTGTTTATCACGATTCGCCGCATTTGGCCAGATCCACGTAAATATCTGCACACATGGACCATATCCGACAATGTTCGACAGTGGCCATAGTTGAAGTTTGCCCTATGCCCAGGTTTCCGGCTGGGCCCCGGTTCCTGTTTGACCGGGACCATCCCGCCGGGAAAATGGTCCATGAAATAAATTAACTATATGAGCGGGCGGAACACAGCGAAAAGGGTTGATTTTTCAGTTCCCGGGATGGTCTTTGCGTTTATGCTGGAAGGCACCCGTGGGTATGCTCCGGGGAAAAGGAGCATGCCAGGCCTGAAATTCTTCGGAATCATTTCATATTCAGCCTTGACGAATAAGCCGCAAGTTGGCAATGTGTGGGTGGCAACAAGCGAGGTGACCGTGAAATCCCTTTCAATCTATCTATCGACGTTCCTTTTTTCATGCATGATGCTCCTCTCCCTGCCGGCCGGCGCCCAGAGCATCAGCCAGACGGTGAACCTGAGCGTGGGGCAGTCCGAGACCATCCGGTTCGAGGGCAAGATCAGCGGCGCGATGCGCATTCTCAATCCACGCATCGCGGACGTCGTGTCCTTTGCGACCGATTCGGTCACAGTGGTCGGCGTGAGTCGTGGCGTGACCGATTTGTATGTGCCCATCGGCAAGGACACCGTCCGGATCCGCCTGGATGTCTCCGACGTCACGGTGGGCAAGAACGTGCGGTCCATCAACCAGTTCCTTGGGTCCGTCGAGGGCATCTACACGCAGGCAGTCGGTGAGAAGGTCATCATCGATGGCTATGCATACACGGCGGCCGACTACGGTCGCGTGATGATGGCCGTGGAGTTGTTCGACCCGAAGAACGTGGTCAACTACACGAAGTACCGTCCCAGCGCCGTGGAGCAGATCAACAAGACCCTGCAGTCCGCGGGCATGACCACCGTGAAGGCCAACCTGATCGCGGGCATGGTGTTCCTCGAGGGCGCCGTCGGATCCAAGAACGAGATGGACAAGCTCAAAGCCATCATCGAGACCCTGCACCTCCAGGTGAACAACCTGGTGACCATGGGCGAGGGCGCCCAGGTCCAGGTCAAGGTACGGTTCATGGAAATCTCAGCCCGCAACATGGTCAACTTCGGCCTTGAACTGCCAGAGGCGCTGGTCCTGTCCGGCGGTCTCGAGGGCACCATCCCCATCATGCCCTCGGGCCAGAACCAGATGGTCTTCAACATCCAGTCCCCTCAGGAGCTCCTGAACTTCAAGTTGAACCTGCTGTTCAAGACGGGCAACGCCCGCATCCTGGCCGAGCCCAAGCTGGTCTGCAGTTCGGGGTCCAAGGCCGAGATGCAGGTCGGCGGCGAAATCCCGATCCCGATGGTGACCTCGACCTCCTCCACGATCGAGTGGAAACAGTTCGGCATCTCCCTGAGCCTGCAGCCGCTGGCCAACAGCCGCGGCAACATCACGCTCAACCTGAAGGCCGAAGTCTCCGACGTGGACTGGTCGCTGGCCGTCAACGGCGTGCCCGGCTTCCGCAACCGCAAGGTGGCCACGACGGTGAACCTGCAGGAGGGCTCGACCCTCATCATCAGCGGTCTGTACAAGAACAACCGCAGCAAGAACATCAGCAGGTTCCCGCTCCTGGGGCACATCCCCATCCTGGGCGAGTTGTTCAAGTCCCGCGAATATCAGGAAGAGCGTTCCAGCCTCGCCATCATGGTCACCCCGACGATCGTTCATGCAGATCAGATTCAGATGAAGGAGTCCATCCAGCTCGTCGAGAGCCGGTTCCTGGACTTCAGCAAGTACCTGTACTGGGATGTTTTCCTGGAATAATTAGGGATATCAACGTTTTCCACGTGTCGTCTTTTCTTTCCGCTGAAGG
>PHBF01000106.1 GCA_002841905.1 Deltaproteobacteria bacterium HGW-Deltaproteobacteria-17 | reverse complement strand
CCCAGACGTTTTTGATCAGGGATCCCATCATCTGCTGCGGGCTCTTGCAGGTGGACACGTGCGGCCGCCAGCGGGGGTGGAAGTTTTCGACGTACCGGACCCAGGCCGGCGAGCACGAGGTGAACATCGGCAGCGGTCCCCGGTTCTGGATGCGGTCGACGAGCTCGGCGGCCTCCTCCATGACGGTCAGATCCGCGGTGAAGGAGGTGTCGAACACCACCTTGAAGCCAAGCCGGCGCAGGGCGGCCACCATCAGGCCGTCGACGTCGGTCCCTGCGGCGAAGCCGAAGTGCTCGCCCAGGGTCACGGACACCGACGGGGCGTGCTGGATCACGACCGTCAGGGAAGGATCCTCGAGGGCCGTGGTCACGCGCCGGATGTGGCGGGCGTCGGTGAGCGCGCCGGTGGGGCAGGCCGTCACGCACTGGCCGCAGTGGACGCAGGAGGAGAT
The DNA here is from genome assembly GCA_002841905.1 of Deltaproteobacteria bacterium HGW-Deltaproteobacteria-17. Lineage (GTDB taxonomy): Bacteria > Myxococcota_A > Polyangia > HGW-17 > HGW-17 > HGW-17. The sequence continues at coordinate 7,677 of PHBF01000106.1, read as the reverse complement.
GTTCAGCCCGTCCCCGAAGGCCGGGGCCACCAGGGTCGCGGCGCCGCGCGAGGTGAAATCGATGGCGCCGACGTGCTGGATCTGGGAGCAGACGCGCACGCAGCGACCGCACAGGATGCACTTCTCGGGATCGCGAACCAGGGAGGGACTGGAGACGTCCTTCGGGTGGTGGATCTTCGCGCCGCGGTAGGTGCGCTCGGTGATGCCCAGCTCGTTGGCCAGGCGCAACAGTTCGCAGCTCCCCTTGCGCGGGCAGTAGAGGCAGTCGTCGGGGTGGTTGGCCAGGATCAGTTCGATGATCGTCTTGCGCGCATCGACGACGCGGGGGGAGTGCGTCTGTACCCGCATGCCTTCGGTCGCCGGGGTGGCGCAGGCAGGGACCAGGTTGGCCTGGCCGTCGAGCTCGACCACGCACAGCCGGCAGGCCCCCACGGCCGGGAGTCCTTCCCAGTGGCACAGGGTGGGGATGCGGATCCCCTCGCGCCGCAGGACCTCGAGGAGGCTCTCGTGCGGGTCGGTGTGTACGGTCTTTCCATTCACGATGATCTGCGGCATGACAACTCCTTCACTTCACGACCACGGCGTCGAATCGGCAGGCCGTGCGGCACGCGCCGCAGCGGATGCATTTGTCGGTCACCACGTAATGGGGGCTCTTCGGGGCGCCGTAGATGGCCCCGACCGGACACTTGCGGGCGCACACCGTGCAGCCGGTGCACTTCTGGGCGTCGATGGAGAACCCGATGAAGTCCTTGCAGACGCCGGCCGGACACCGACGCTCGTAGATGTGCGCCTCGTACTCCTCCCGGAAGCTCGCCAGCGTCGAGAGCACGGGGTTGGGGGCGGTCTGGCCCAGACCGCACAGCGAGGTGGTGCGGATGACGCCGGCCAGGTGTTCCAGGTGGGTCACGCCGCGGAACCTCTCCAGGGTGCCGAAGTTGTCACCGGCCTCCGGTGCGCGGCAGATCGCCTCGAGGATCTCGAGCATGCGGCGGGAGCCCTCCCGGCAGGGGATGCAGGTGCCGCAGCTCTCCTTCTGGATGAACTCCATGAAATATTTCGCCAGGTCCACCATGCAGGTGTCCTCGTCGAGGATGACCAGGCCGCCGGAGCCCATCATGGCGCCGGCCTTCTTCAGGTTCTCGTAGTCGACGCCGCAGTCGAGCCACTGCGTTCCCAGGCAGCCCCCCGAGGGTCCGCCGATCTGGGCCGCCTTGAATTGCTTGCGGTGGGGGATGCCGCCTCCGATGTCCTCCAGGATAGTGCGGATCGGGGTGCCCATGTCGACCTCGACGAGGCCGGTGCGGGTGACCTTGCCCGACAGGGCGAAGACCTTCGTCCCGCTGGAGGTGGGCGTGCCGATCGAGGAGAACCAGCCCGCGCCGTGGCGCAGGATGCCCGGCACGTTGGCCAGCGTCTCGACGTTGTTGATGACCGTGGGTTTGCCGAACAGGCCCCGCACGGCCGGATACGGCGGACGGGGGCGCGGCATCCCGCGCTTGCCCTCGATGCTGTGGATCAGCGCCGTCTCCTCGCCGCAGACGAACGCGCCGGCGCCCTTCTTGATGCGCAGCGAGAGGGAGAAGCCGCTGTCGAGGATGTTGTGCCCGAGCAGCCCGCAGCCGGCCAGTTGGGCCAGCGCGGTCTGGAGCCGCTCGATGGCCAGCGGATACTCGGCGCGGATGTAGATGATGCCCTCGGTGGCGCCGATGGCGTAGGCCGCGATGGCCAGGCCCTCGAGCACGCAGAAGGGATCCCCTTCGATGACGGCGCGATCCATGAAGGCGCCCGGGTCGCCCTCGTCGGCGTTGCAGATCATGTATTTCTGGTCGGCGGGCGTGTTCTGGGCGAAGCGCCACTTCCGGCCGGTGGGGAAGCCGCCGCCGCCGCGTCCGCGAAGCCCGCTGGACTCCACCTCGGTCAGGATCTCCGCGGGCGTGAGCTCGGAGATGGCCCGGGAGAAGCCGCGCCAGCCGCCGTCGGCCAGGCAGGCGTCCAGGGACACCGGATCCGTGGTGCCGCAGCGGGACAGCACGCGCCGGTTCTGGGGCGCGAAGAAGGGGTGCTCCCACAGGCCGGCCACGCCGCCCCAGGGCTCGGCGCCGGCCACGGCCAGCTGGCCCAGGGAGCGGGGGGCTGCCACGCCGTGGGAGACCACCGCGTCGAGGATGCGTCCGACCTGGTTCTCTCGCACGTTGCCGTAGAACAGGCGCGTCCTGCCCGGGATCTGGATGTCCAGGAGCGGTTCGGCGGTGCAAAGCCCGATGCACCCGGTCTCCCCGACTTCCAGGTCCATTCCGGCGGCCTCGGCCCAGGTGCGCACGGCGGCCAGGACCTTCAGGGCCCCGGCGCCGCGTCCGCAGGTGCCCGTGCCGACGGTCACGACCGGTCGCTCAGGCGTCTGGCGCAGCGCGGCGGCCCGCAGCCGATCGCGGCTGGCCCGGCAGGCGGGGTCGTCATGACACAGCGGGCCCTCGGTCCGGCAGACCACGTACCTCACGCACGGGGTCGAGGGGGAGTGTGTGCATCGGGGGCAGCAGGGGTCGCTCAGGCGTTGCATCCGGTCACCTGTTCCATGTTCACCAGCAGGTTCTTGGTCTTCTCGCTGTCCATGCCCGCGTGGAACTCGCCACCGGCGACGACCACGGGCGCCAGGCTGCAGGCGCCGACGCAGGCAACGGTCTCGAGGCTGTAGGCGCCGTCACGGGTGGTCTGTCCGGGCAGGATCTTCAGTTCGCGCTGCAGGGTCTCGAGCACGTCCAGGGAGCCCTTGACGTGGCAGGCGGTGCCGCGGCACACCTGGAGGTGCAGGCGTCCCGGTGCGTTGAAACGGAACTGGTTGTAGAAGCTGGCCACCCCGTACACGGCCGCCGGGCTGAGCCGCAGGTGGCCGGCGATGGCGTCGATGGCCTCGCGGGACAGAAAGCCGGCCTCCTCCTGGACCTTCTGCAGCAGGGAGATCAACTGGGACGGGTCGCCGTCGGGGGTGCGGCTGACCAGTTCGATCAGTTCGACGTTATTCATGAGCTTGTTCCTCCTGGGTCTTGAGACTGTAACTGCGGGCGAAGAACGCTGCCTTTTCGATCGACGAGGTCACGTCCAGGTTCTCCACGAAGACGGTGGGCGGGACCTTCAGTCGGACAGGGGCAAAATTTACAAAACCATGGATGCCGCCGGTGATCAGGGCGTCAACCACCTTCTGCGCCTCGGAGCCCGGGACCGTGATCAGCCCGCAGGTGACGGTCAGGTCAGCGATCGTCTCCCGCAGCCGCGTCATGGGGTACACCCGGCACCCGCTGATGCTCCGTCCGGTCTTCATGGGGTCGGAGTCGAAGGCGGCCAGGATCCGGATGTTGGAGCGACCGGTCATGAAATAACTCAACAGAGCCCTGCCGAGGCTGCCGACGCCGACGAGCACCGTGGGGATTCCGGTGGAGAAGGCGAAGAACTGCATGAGGCTTTCTTGTAGATCGCCTACATGGTAGCCGGTGCGGGGGTTGCCCGAGTACCCGATGACCATCAGGTCCCGCCGGACCTGGGCCGGAGTGACCCGGGCGAGGTCCGCCAGTTGGTGGGAGAATATATGAGAAGTGCCCTGGGTCTGCTGCTGACGAAGCAGGCTTTGATAATTGGTCAATCGGGAGATGGTCTTTTCGGAAATCATCGTGAATCCTTATATGTACATCAACTGTGACACAATTCACGCTGTGACAAATTTCACAGCTAGAGGTGTTATAGCCTTTCACGAAAGGATGTCAAGCCTTTACGTGCAAAATTTCACATTTTTTTCAAAAACGTGGATTTCCTTTGATTATCAATAACTTTTCAACATTGTGAGTGGATCAGAGGAAGTTCTTGAGGTGATCCTTCAGCCCGAAGGTCATGTCGCGGCCCAGGACCTTCATCTGCACGCGGATCTCGTCGAGGACGAACAGGCTGCGCTTGGCGTCCCAGGAGAAGTTCAGGTCGACGCGCTTCTGGTCGATGAGGAGCCAGATCTCGGCGAAGGGATAGCGCCGGTCCGTGTGCACCAGGGTTCCGAGGATGCGCACCGACGGGGGGCGCCTGCCTGTGGAGGCGGCCTTTCGGGCCAGGGTCGGCAGCACCGAGGCCGGTCGCAGGTTCGAGAGGCGCCGCACCCCGTCGATCATGTCTCCGACCGTGCCCGTGGCCGACAGCGGCACGGCCGGTGTCCGGTCGGGGAGCAGCAGGCCCACGATATCCCGTCCGGTGAGGAGCGGCACCTCCACGCCGAGCCGCTCCAGCAGGCGGCCGAACTGCTTGCCGCTGACCTGGCGCCAGACCTTGCGCGTGAAGTCACGGCTGGAGAAGCGCGCCAGCGCGACCGGATCGGCGGTGGCCAGGCCCAGGTAGAGGCCGGCCAGCGTGGGCCACAATTCCTGGATGGCCAGCGCGTGATCCTGGATCGACGTGCGCTCCTTGACGGGCGGCGGATCGGGCAGGAGCAGGCCCCAGGCCCCGTCGGGCCGGAGGGCGAAGCCGATCGTGCGCCCCTCCACGCGCAGCGTGCGCTTCCCGGTGTCCAGCAGCGGCAGCTTCGGCAGGGCGATGGGGGATGGCCTCTCCGGCACGACCCCGTCGGTCGGTTTTTCCTTCCACTGGGGGGGCTCCACCAGCGTCAGATGGAGCACCTCCAGCGTCTCGCGCAGGAGGGTCTCGATCCAGGGCCCGAAGGTGGTGAACAACTCACGCAGACCGGGCCCCAGTTTCTTCTGCATGTCCGGAGACAGGGAGCTGGCAAAGAGGTCGGCCGAGCGCGAGGAGAGCCCTTCGAGGGCACGCCAGGCCGGCGGGAGCAGGAGCACATAGGGCAGCAGGTCTTGGCTGCCGTCGAGCCTGATCGACTGCAGCCGCCAGACCTCGTTCTCCCATATCCAGCTCCAGTGCCAGCGACGACCGAGGGTGGAGATCTCGAGGACCACCTGCCCGGGGGTGAAGGCGAACCGCTCCAGCCGGACGGGCGGGTGTTTTCCTCCGGAGGCTGCGACGTCGTCCCCTGTGGAGGGGGCCGTGCCCGGACCGGGGTCGCCAATGGCCGAGGTGGTGCCCGGCAGCAGCAGGGGCCTCAGGCGGGACACCGGCAGCGGACCCGGGAACAGGGACAGGGTCGCCGGGAGCAGCGGCTCCACCGAGGAAAGGGGGGCGGCGAGCAGCCGGACGCCCTCGTGCAGCCAGGTGGCCGGCTCGCTCCACTGACCGGAGACGACGGCATTCCACCAGTGCGAGAACGGCGCAAAGCCGGCCAGATGACGCGGCAGGATCTCCTGGGTGCCGGTCCAGATCGAGACCTTCGAGAGCCTGCCTTCGGTCGTCCATCGGGTCGTCAGGGTCCACCCTCCGGAGGCCAGGCGGGTCTCCAGGTCCGCGCCGTTCTCCTTCCACGAGACCGCCGAAAGCACCGACGCGAGGAGGGCCCGCGCGCCAGGTACGGCGGGTTTTCCTGGGCCCCCCTTGTCTGCCGGGATCGGCTTCGGTCGCAGCCGGGAGGCCAGCAGGGGCACCACCGGCGACCACAGGGGGGAGAGCACCGGGACCAGCTGGCCGGCCAGCTTTTCGTCGAGCAGTGCCTGCACCTTTTCAAAGGCGTACGGCGCGCGTCCGGGTGCATACCGCATGTCTCCGAGCACCACCAGCGTGGGACCCAGGGCGCGGGCCAGCGCCAACAGCCCCAGGGCCGGGCGATCGGGCACGCGAAGGACCGCGTCCCTGAGCACCCAGCCCTTCCCTGAGCGCCGGGCCATCAGATCCACCGGGAGGCCCGCGACGCGGAAGGTGGCGGTGGCGTCGTCCCCGGAGAAGGCCAGATCCACGAAGGCCAGCAGGGGCTCCTGGCCCGACTCGTCATCGGGTTCCTTGTCCCGTTTGGCGAGCAGGCCCCAGGCGGGGAGCCTGGCCACCAGCGGTCCGAGGGCGGCCGCCAGGGCCGGCGTCATCCGCTGCTCGGAGGTCACGCCGCGCCGCGCGTCCCCGAGGATGTCCTTGGCGGTGATGAACAGCCCCAGGATCGCCTGGAAGCTCCACTGTCCACCGGGCCGGTGGATGAGGATGTCGTGGACCAGCCACCGGCTCCGGATGCGGTGCATCACGAAGGTGTACTTGACGTTGCCGGACTTGACCCTCAGCCTGGCCCGGTTTCCGTTCGAGGAAAAGCCGTCGAGGGAGCCGCTGATCTTCGGGGGGGCATCGGGCTTGGTCGACACCTTCCCCGGCTTCGCGGTGGCCCTCCCCGGCTTCGCGGGAGGCGGGGTTGAGCCCCACCGCAGCAGTTGGCGGATCTCCGCATCCGTGAAGCGGGAGAAGAGTTCGCCGAGCTCGGGCGTGGAGAGCTTCACCAGCCTGGGGACGTCGCCGGTCGACAGGGCCGGCCCGAAGTCCTTCTTGACGGTGTGCCCGACGGAAACCAGGGTGCAGGCCGAGGACAGCCAGAGCAGCGGCAGGAGCAACCAGCTCTTGCCGAAGGGACGGAGGCATGGCAAACTGACTTTTTGTGTGATCTTTTGCACGGACGTTCTTCTTTCGACCGAGGTTGCATCCATGAAAAAAAACTCGTTTCCCGTTCCAGGCCTCAACATGACCCGCAGGGATTTCCTGGCGACCTCCGCTGCGGCGACCGTGCTGCTGGCCTGTGATGATCCGTCGTCCACGCATGTCTTCGACGCCGGCCCGGACGCGGACGCGGACGCCGGTCCGGATGCGGACGCCGATGCCGATGTCCCCGTCGATTCCGACGCGGACGCGGACGCCGAACAGCCGCTGCCGCGTCCCGTGACGACGGTGCGCGAGACGCTCCGTGGTCGCCTAGAAGAAGTAGCACAATTTGAGGATTTGCGCCCGGTTTTTGGACTGACCAAGCCCATGCCCGGGGAACCGTGGGTCCTCCGCGATGAATGGAGCGTGGCCGCCGCGTCCAACGGCACCACCCAGAACAAGGCTTCGATGGCCTACTTCGCGCATCTGTCGGATGTGCACATCATCGACGAGGAGAGCCCGGCCCGCGCGATCCACAGCCCCATCGCGGCCGAGTCCGCCTGGCGGCCCTATGACGCCTACAGCACCCACATGCTCGACGCCGCGATGCGCACGATCAACGAGTTCGCCGAGGTCCACCCGCATGACTTCGTGTTGTTCTCCGGCGACGTCACGGACACCCACCTGTTCATCGAGCTGCGTTGGTTCATCGACGTCGTGGAGGGCAATCCCATCGATCCCGACACCGGAGACGACGACAACCCCATGGCCACCGGTGTCGTCGATCCCCATGATCCATACACGCCTGTGGGCCTTTCCCCGCAGATCCCCTGGTATGTCTGCCTGGGGAACCACGACGCGTGGGTGCTCGGCTCCCTGGGGGCCTCCGTCGTGGCGTCCCCCACCTGCAGCTCGGCGACCCCCCTGGTCTCCCATGCCGTGGTGCCCACCTGCTTCGCGGAGCTCCCCTGTCCGGGGGGTTACTGCTATCCCGAGACGCCGGAGCGGTGTCATGTGCCCATGGATGACGGCTATTACACGAGCTCCTCGATCCCGCCGGATCCGGACCGGCGCTACATCGATCTCGAGGAGTTCAAGACCATGGTCATGCAGGCCACGGTGCAGGGTCCGTCAGGGCATGGCTTCACCATGGAGAACCTCAACGACGGGACGAACTATTTCAGCGTCGAC
>PHBF01000105.1 GCA_002841905.1 Deltaproteobacteria bacterium HGW-Deltaproteobacteria-17 | reverse complement strand
CGGGACCGGGCGTGGTGGTCGTGTCCACCTTCACCAGGGCCAGCTTGTCCTTGTGGATCTTGATGTTCGCCTTGGCGCGGAGCTCCTCGACATACTTCTGGAATTCCTTCTGCTGCCGGTCGGTCAGGATGCGGCGCTTCAACTGGTCCTTCACCTCGTCGATCTTCTTGTCGACGGCCGGGCTGATGCCCGACAGGCGCATCACGGCCCAGCCCTTCTCCACCTTCACCGGACCGGTGAGGTCGCCGGCCTTGGCCATGGCGAAGGTCGCGTCCACGACGGCCTTCTCGATCTTGGAGCCCTCCTTCTCGAAGAAGGGCAGCAGGCCGGAGCGGGACTTGGTCTCCTCGTCGATGCTGTTGTCCTTGACCAGCTGCTGGAAGGCGCGCAGGTCACCGTTGGTCTTGTCGACCTCGGCGCGGATGGTCTTGGCCTTGGCCTCGTCGGCCACCACGATGATGCCCACGCGGCGGCGCTCGGGGCGCTGGAACTCGACGAGGTGCTTGTCATAATAGTCCTGGACCTCGGCGTCGGTGATCTGCTCGAGGGTCACGCGGCTCTCGATCACGACCTGGCGCTGGCGGTGGATCATGACGCGCTTGGCGGCCTCGACGACCTCGGGGTTCTTGTCCAGGCCCAGCTTGCGGGCCTCCATGGCCAGGACCTCGAAGTCCACGGTGGCGTCGAGGAACTTCTTCTTCTCGTCCTCGTTGGCGTAGCGCTTGCGGATGAACGGGATCTGCGCGTTGATGCGGCGCTCCAGATCGCCCACGGTCAGGGTGCGGGTGCCGATGGTCACCAGGGGCTTGGCCTTGTCACCGGTGTCCGCCGCGGGGGCGGCGGGGGCGGCCGCGGGCTGGGCCGGGGCGACGGCGGCCGGGGGCGGCTCCGTCATCTCGGCGGCGCGCACCACGAAACCCAGGGAGAGAAAACCGGCGGCAGCGCCGACGAACAAACCAGTCTTGACTAACTTGGTTGAAGTATTCATGCGATTCACCTTCTGCTCACTCAAAAAGGTTGTAAATCATCCAAACCATACCACTACGGATTGACCGGCTGCGGCGCGACCGGCATGGTCGGGGGCATCATCGCCGGATGACCGTCGTGGCCGTCCTTTTCCATGGGCTCCTCGGTCAGATCGACCGTGACGAGCTTCAGGTTCTCGGGGAAGTCCTTCACGCCGTAGGTGGTCTTCAGGCCGTTGATCCACTCCTGGTACTTGCGCGTGATCATGTCGCGTTCCACCAGGCGCTGCAGGCGCTGCTTGGCCTGATCAAAGGAGATGTTGATGGCCTTGCGCAGGTTGTAGCGGCGCAGGACATGCCAGCCCTTGGCGGTCTGGACGGGGGCGGCCACCGCGTTGTCCTCCTTGAGGGACCACAGGGCGTCGGTCAGGGCCTTGTCGAAGGCGGGGTCGTTCTGCACCACGGCGCGGTGCTTCTCGTCGCCGAGGAGGCCGCCGCGGTTCTTGCTCTCCTCGTCGATGGAGTACTTCTCGACGAGCTCGCGCCAGATCTTGCTGCGCACGGCATCGTTCTTCTCGGCCGAGGTGATCTCCTTGTAGATCTTGTCCGCTTCGGCCTTGGTCTTCACGAGGATGTGGGCGGCGATCAGGCCCTCGGGCTGGACGAACTGGTCCTTGTTGTCCTCGTAATATTTCTTCATGTCCTCGTCGGTGATGTTCAGGTTCTTGCGGATCTCGGCGATCTTGTCGCGGCGCAGGATGTCGACCATGCGCTTCTCGGCCGCCTCCTTGACCACGGGATCCTCCTCGAGCTTGCCGGCCTTGGCGGCGTCATAGAGAAGGATCTCCTGGATGATGTTGGTGTTCAGGAACTCCTCCTTCTTGTCGTCGGTGGCGTACATGCGGCGCCAGGCGGGCGGACGGGCGTTGATCTTCTCGTTGAGCTCGCCCACCGTGATGGCGATGCCGTTGACCTCGGCCACGGGCATCTTCTTCTCGGCCTCGGTCAACTCCGTGGTGACGGGCGCCGTGGCGGCCTTGGGCGGGGTGATGCCCATCTCGACGAACGCCTTGGCGGGGAAATAATAAAATTTGCCGTCGGCGCACTGGTAGGGCTTCTGCGCGTCGCGCATCTTCTCGAAGCCCGGCGCGGCCTTGGGAGCGCTCGCCAGGGAGGCCACCGGGCTGTACTCCTTGCCGTCGACGCCCTTGTACGGTTTCCCCTGCTCCAGCTTGGTCTTCTCGGCGGCCGATCCGGCCTCGACGAAGTACTGGTTTTCCTTCTTCTTGGGAGAGCAGGCACTGACACCCAGCACCAGCGCGAAAATCCACAGATGTTTCAACATATGCATAATTTCCAACCTCTCTTCTCAATGAATGCGGGCCCGAAACCGGACCTCGCCATAACAATCAAAATAAAAGCGAACAGTCATCCGCTTTTTTTCAAGTGGCACTAGGTAACACAGGACAACAGCGTTTGCAAGTGGTTCATGGCAAGCTCCAGCCTCGCCGGGGTCTCCGTGGCGCCGGTCAGGACCGCCGAGAGCCGCTGGGGGCCCGAGAACGTAAAAGGCAGGCCCTGCTGCATCCGCGCGGTCACCTTCGCCGGATCCAGCCGGGTGTTCCGGTCGAGGTGCACGGTCAACCGGCTCCCCAGCAAACCTATTCCCACGGCGTTGATCGCACGCGCGAGAACTTTAAGTTCCATCATTGAAAAATAAAGCTCCCCTTCGGGTTCGGGCTCGCCGTATCGATCCGTCAAAACTTCTTTCAAGCTCGCCATCGTCTCGAGGTCCGGGGCGAGGGCCAGCCGCCGGTACCAGATCAGGCGCTCGGCCGGCTCGGGAATGTACTCTTCAGAAAAATAGGCGGCCACGTCCAGATGCAGCTCCGGATCGTTCTCCACGGGCAGCGGCTCGTCCCGCAGCTCGGCGGCGACCTGACGGACGATCTCGAGGTAGGTCTCGAACCCGACCTGGGCCATCATCCCGCTCTGCTTGGCGCCGAGCACCTCCCCTGCCCCGCGGATCTCGAGGTCCTCGGAGGCCAGGGCGAACCCCGAGCCCAGCTGGGTGTGGCGCTGCAGGGCCAGCAGGCGGCGGCGCGCCTCGGGGGTGACGGTCTGCTTCTCCGGCAGGAAGAAGTAGGCATACGCCCGCACGTTCTTGCGCCCGACGCGGCCGCGCAACTGATACAACTGCGCCAGCCCGAACAGGTGGCTGTCCATGACCAGCAGCGTGTTGGCCCGCGAGATGTCGAGGCCGCTCTCGACGATGGACGTGCTCACGAGCACGTCGACGGCGCCGTGCAGGAAGTCCAGCATCACCCGCTCCAGGCGGGCCGCGTCCATCTGTCCGTGGGCCACCGCCAGCCGCACCGTCGGGACCCACTCCTGGATCATCTCCGCCCACTGCTCGACCGAGTGCGTCACGCGGCCTCCGGCGCCGGTCGCGGTCGTGGCGCCCACCCGCGGGGCGACCACGAACACCTGCCCGCCCCGGGCGTGCTCCCGCAGGATGGCCTCGCGCACCACGTTGCGGTCCATGGGGGCCACGAAGGTGCGCACGGCCAGGCGCTCCTGGGGCGGCGTGTTGATCAGCGAGATCTCGCGCAGCCCCACCAGCCCCATCTGCAGCGTGCGGGGGATCGGCGTCGCCGACAGGGTGAGCACGTCGATGCCGCTCTTCCAGAAACGGAACTGCTCCTTCTGCGCCACGCCGAACTTCTGCTCCTCGTCGACGATCAGCAAACCCAGGCGCGCGAAGTGAACGTCCCGCGAGAGGAGCCGGTGCGTGCCGATGAGGATGTCCACGCGGCCGTCGGCCACCTGGGCCAGGGTCTCCTTCTGGGCCGCCGGGCTGGTGAAGCGCGACAGGGCCGCGACCTTCACCGGGAACCCCGACATGCGCTCGGAGAACGTGCGCAGGTGCTGCTCCACGAGCAGGGTCGTGGGGGCCAGCAGCGCCACCTGGCGGCCGCCGGCGACCATGGTGAAGGCCGCGCGCAGGGCCACCTCGGTCTTGCCGTAGCCGACGTCGCCGCAGATCAGGCGGTCCATGGGCTTGTCGCCGGTCAGGTCGGCCAGCACGTCGTCGATGGCCCGCTCCTGGTCGGCGGTCTCCTCGTACGGGAACGTCGCCGAGAACGACAGGATCATCGGATCGTCGGGCGACAGGGCCACCGGCGGCCGGCTCTCCCGCATGGTCGCCGACTGCAGCAGCTTTTCGGCCAGGTCGCGCACCCGTCCGGAGACCTTCTTCTTGGTGGCCGTCCAGGTCTTGCCGCCCAGCTTGTCGAGCTTGAGCTTCTCCGCCGGACCGCCGCGGTAGGGCGACAACTGGGAGACGCGGTACACCGGCAGGTACAGGCGGTCGCCGCCGTCGTACTCCAGCAGCAGGTAATCCCCGGCGACGCCTCCGGGGCTCTCGCGGAAGAGCCCGCGGAACAGGCCCACGCCGTGAAGCTGGTGCACCACGGGTTCGCCCTCGACCAGCGCCTCCATGGAGGCCAGCGCGGGCCTCGCCCGCCCCTTCCGGGCGGTGCCCGAGCGCGACTTGACGCCGAAGAACTCCTCCTCGGTGATCACCGGAGGCAGATCGAGGCTGTCGTAGCCGCGCCGCAGGTGGCCGCGCCGCAGCGTGACCGTGCCCGGCTCGAGCAGGTCGAACAGGGGCTCCTCGGCCGGCGGGGTGCGCAGCGGAAAACGGGACTCCTCCAGGATCTTCGCGATCGCGGAGTGCTTCGGGTCGTCGACGGTCAGGAACACGGGGCTGCGGCCGGCCTCGAGGTGCCCGCGCAGCAGCTCGCGCAGGGGCTCCAGCGGTTCGCCGTGGGCGGGCTGGGGCACGTGCAGGCGGCAGTCCAGCTCCACGAAGTCCTCGTCACGGCCGTCCGCTCCGGGGGGGACGCCCGGGAACATGCGCCAGGTGTCGAAACCGCCGAGCCCCCAGTCGTCACCGGTGAGCAGGCAATCCTCCGGCGGAAACGCGAGCATGCGGTCCGCGACGCGGGCGTCATGCCGGGCGCCCTCCTCGGCCAGCATCTGCTGGTGGGCGAACCGCAGCGCGTCCGGGTTCTCGAGCACCACCTTCGTGGCGGGCGGCAGGTAGTCCGCGATGGGGACGAGGTGCTCGTGGTAGAGCGGCACCAGCGCCTCCATGCCGAAGAAGTCCTCCCCGGCCTCGATCCGCTCCAGGATCAGGCGGCTCTTGGTGGAGGGGAAGGCCGAGCGGTCCGCCAGCCGGTACAGCCGCTCGCGCAGGCCCGCCGGATCCCCGAGCACGGTCTCGCGGACGGGGTGGATCGTCAACTCGCCCAGCGGCAGGTAGCGCTTCTGGGTCTGGGCGTCGAACAGGTGCACGTGCTCGATCTCGTCGTCGAAGTAGGTGATGCGCGCCGGGGACGGCAGCGACGGCACGAACACGTCGAGCACCTGCCCGCGCTGGGCGAAGGTGCCCTCGTCCTCGACCACCTCGGCGCGCGCGTAGCCCGCCTCCAGCAGCCGCCGCCCGAGCTCGGCCAGCGGGAAGCGCACGCCCGGACCGACGAGCACGCACAGGGCGTCGAACACCGCCCGGTGCAGGGTCCGGCGCGTGAGCGCGGCCACCGAGGCCACCAGGACCCGGGGCAGGTTGCCGAAGTGCAGCTGGGCCAGCAGGGACATCCGCGCGTGAAGCACCGACGGGTCCGAGAGCACCTCGAGATAGCAGCTCTCCGGGGACGGCAGCCAGGAGACCCTGGGGGCGGCGGCCGGATCGCCGGGCGTCACCGGTCCACGACCCAGCGCGCACTCGCAGGCGAAGAAGCACTCCTGCGCCCGGGCCTCGTCGGCCGTGACCAGCAGCGTGAACCCCTGCGGGGCGACGCCGCGTGCGGTCCAGAAGGCGACGAACGCGCCCTCCTGGGCCCCGTACAAATCCCGTGGCAGGTCTCGTGAGTTCATGGACTGGTGTTGGTCTTCATCCAGTTGAGGAAGGAGGGGATCGAATCGGTCCACATGGACTCGGGCCAGGCCTTCAGGAACCCGCCGAAGGCCGCCGTCGCGGCCGTCCAGTCCCCGGACCACGCGATCAGGGCCTTGTGGAACGCCAGCATCTCGGGATCATGGCGGTACCACTCGAGCTCCACCGACGGGAAGGACTCCTTGCGCGCGGCGCACCTGCGTTCGAGGATCTGCTCCCAGGTGCAGGGCAGCGGGTCCATGGAGGCCAGCAGGGGCCCGTTGTCGAGCCACCTCAGGAGTCCGTAGGCGAGCTTGTACTGTCCGCCCTTGAGCTGGATCTCGGCCATGCACAGCAGGGTGAACATGTAGAGCCTCTGCTTGTCGGCGCCGCGCAGCCCGGTGAACTGGGTGTGGCTCGTCTCCAGCAGCGAAAGCGCCCGCCGGAAATACTGGTACGCCTGGTCCAGCACGCCGTAGCGCAGCAGGTGGTGGCCCAGGATCAGGGACACCTCGAAGCGGTCCGGGGGCGTGATGTACAGCGTGTTGAACAGGATCAGCGCCTGCTCCATGTCTCCATACTTGAAGGCCTCGAAGAAGCGCAGGAACGACACCCGCACGTCCTCGATGCGCTTCTCGTGCAGGATCGGCGAGCCCTCCAGGAAGATGCGCAGGTAGGTCTCCAGGTATTCCCCGTCCTTGCTGGCCGGCGCGAGCTCGTTGGCGCGGCGCGCGAGCTTCAACTGGCCTTCGTCGACCCGGTACAGCAGCATCGCCCGGATCTGGTTCCGGATGAAGAACGCCTCGGGGAGGCGGTGGGAGAGCCGGGGCATGAACTTCTGCCATTCGGGCAGGATCGACGGATCCTTGGTCTCCTCGACGGCCGGCTGGAGCTGGCCGACGGCGAACAGACCACCGCTCGGCCGCGGCGGCGGCGGCGGCGGACGGCGAAGGACGCGCGACGGAGGCACCGGCACCGGCACGGGCTGGGCCAGGATCGGCGTGAACAGGAGGCAGAGCAGCGCGGCGAGCATGGTCACTTCCCGTCCTCGAAGGCGATCAGGACATCGCGGACCTCGGCGGCGACCGCGTCGGACTCCAGATCCAGGAACAGCTCATGCCCGGAGCTGCTGTACCAGGACACCGACTTGCGCTCGGAGCGGGCCGTCTCCAGCACGAAGCGCGTGGCCGACGGCGGGATGACCTTGTCCCTGAGAGAATGAATCAGATGCACCGGCACGGTGAGGCCCGGCATGCGGCTGCGGACCTCGCGTGAATAGGCGTAGAGCTCGGCGAAGGTCTGGGTCGGGAACTTCTTGTAGTTGGTGTCGAACTTCCGGCGCAGCTCCTGATCGGTGAAGGCGTTGGGGGAAGGGAACGTCTTGACGACCTTCCCGACGTACTTCGACAGCGGCGACAGCGGGTTGGCGAACGCCAGGGCCGGGGCCGCGCCGATGACGATGGCCACCTTGCCCGGGAAACGGATCGCCAGATCCAGCGCCACCACGCCGCCCATGGAGAGACCGACGACGGCGACGGGCCCCCCGTGCCTGGCGATGAGGGCCTCCAGGGCGAGGCGCCCGTCCTCGAACCAGTCGGCCGCCCTGACCCCCTGCAGGTCCTGCCACTTCGTGCCGTGGCCACGCAGAACCGGCGTGGCGACCTCGAAGCCGGCCTCGCGCAACGCCTTTTCGGGCTTCCTCACGCAGTCCAGGCTCGAGGTGAATCCGTGCAGCAGCAGGACGGGCATTTTCCGCGTCATCGTGTCTTCCGTTCCGGCCGTCGACTCCCACGGCCGGGTAAAACCCTACACGACCCATATACAATTGTAAAGAGCGCGCTTTGCCGGGCGAAGGGGATCGCCGGATCTTTTTCCAGATCAACCGAACAGACACATCTGCCCCCCCCCGTTTCAATTTCGATCGGGAACCGCGAGCGCGGAGAAGCGGGACTCCACCGCAGGCGGTATTCCGGCGAATCTTTCGGCCCGGACTTTCCTCAGAGCCCCCGGGAGGGTGACCGGAGCCTGCACGCTTTTTCTGTTGTCCAGAGCGACCGGCGAAGTGCCGGGACCACCGCTCCCATTTTGGGAGCGCGCCGCCGGAGTCAGGCCGAGGCGTTTGAAAACCTGCCGGGCGCTGCCGGGGGCCGGCCAGACAGGGGAATCCGGCGCCGAGCGGCCGAGGTCGGGCGGGTCCGTGCATGACCGGCGGGAGGTGGCCGGCGGCCGGCGGAA
>PHBF01000104.1 GCA_002841905.1 Deltaproteobacteria bacterium HGW-Deltaproteobacteria-17 | reverse complement strand
CGATGTTCGTCACGGTGTTCCTGGGCGGACAGTTCCTGTTCATGGGCGACAACAACAGCAGTTCCTTCGTGATGGGCGGCGGCATAGAGTATCGTTTCTGATGCGAATCCTGACCGCCGCGAGACCGGATCGCCTGTTGCTGGGCACGGACAGCCTCCGACTGCCGGGCTTCGTGCCTGCCGTCACGGGCACGGGACCGCTGGATCGCATGATCTGGCCGCACCTGCCACGCGTGGCGCCGCTGGGAGTCCTGGTCTCGGCCCCCTCCTTCTTCCTCGTGAATCATGAACCCATGCCGCTGCCGCCGCGCCTGTGGATCGACGGCGGCTCGTTCGGGGTGTTCGCCCACGGCGGATCCTGGCGCCCGAATCCGGCTGGCACAGGAGATCTGCTGCTGGTGTATGGTGACGAGACGGTGGTGGTGACCTGCGAGGTGCTGCTGGCCATCCAGCGACGTCACGCCGCCGTCGCCTTCACCCTGGACATTCCCGTGCCTGCCGGCTGCGCGCCGGAGGAGGCTCGTCGCCGGCTGCGCGCCTCGGTCGGGAACGCGCGGTATGCCGCCATGCATCGCGGCGGCGGCTTCCTGCTCTATGGTTCGCTGCCGATGGTCGACGACGTGGAGGCCACGATGGCCGCAATGGACGACCTCCTGTCCCTGCCCATCGACGGGATCGCGCTGGGGGGGGTGGCAGGTCGCCGGGACGCCTGGGGTCACAGCCTGGACGTCGTCCGTCGCATCCGCGCACGGCTCGGGCGCCTTCCCCTGCATGTGTTCGGTGTGGGGGCGTTCGACCGCGTGCGGCAGATCCAGGAGGCCGGCGCCGACACGGTCGACTCGAGCGCGCCGCTCCGTGCTGCGCTCGACGGCCGCCTCACGGGGAGCCCCGGGCTCGGGCTGGAGGATCCTTCACCCATTGAGCGGATGCACCTGGCGTTGACCAACATCGCACGCCTGTCCTGCGCGCCGCTGGGCCTGGACGCGACCGCCTTCCTCCTCGGGGGACGGCTTGCCCGGCTCGCCGGTCCCGAAGCGGAAGAGGAGGTCACGGACCCATGATCCAGACCGTCACCATCGAATCCCTGGCCGGCGGCCGCGGTCACGGTGTGGCCCATGCGGGCGGGCTCACCCTGTTTGTTCCGGGCACGGTCCCCGGAGACGTCGTCGAGGTGGAGCCGACCGCATCCGTAGGGCGCCGTCGGTGGCAGATCCTTCCGGCGCGCCGGCTGGTCCAGCCTTCGCCCCATCGCGTGGCGCCGCCTTGTCCGTATGCCTGCGACCCGCCGGAGAACGTCGCGGCGTCCTGCGGAGGCTGCCCCTGGATGAACCTCTCCCTCGAGCAGCAGCGCGTCCAGAAGCTCGCCATCGTCGCCCGTGCCTTCTCCTCGGCGAAAAACCCCGTGAGGACGCCGACGGTGGTGGGAACGGCCGGACCCGACCTGGGCTACCGCTGCCGCACCCGCATGAACACCGCAGGCGGTCGGCTGGGTTTCTTCGCGCCGCTGTCCCATCGGATCGTGGATGTGACGGCGTGCCTGATGGTGCCCCAGACCGAGCTGCACAGCCGGCTGCGGCCGTTCTTTCCTGAGCCCTCCCGCCCCACGGGCGGGTCCGTCGAGCTGCGTCTGCTGTATGGAGACGAAGGTCGCCTGCATCTCACCGTGGACCAGCCGCTGGACGTCGACTTCGCGGCCCTGCGTGACGCCGTTCCGGGGCTCGCCGGGATGCGCGTGGCGGGCCGGGAGCACGGACTCGACGGCCTGCCGGTGGACACCCCCGGCTTTGGCCCGATCACCGTCTCCTCGGCGGGCTTTTTCCAGGCGGGGCCGTTCGCCAACGGGCAAATCCTGCGGGAGCTCGAGCGCATAGTTTCCGGCCTGGACGAGCCGGGACCGTTGCTGGAGTGCTATGCCGGCTCGGGCAACCTCACACGCGTGCTTCGTCGGTACGCCGACGTGGTCGCCGTGGAGAGTGATCCCCAGTCGGCCCGCTTTTTCGGGCGCAACCTCGCCGATCACCCCGGACCGGGGGAGGCCACCCTGCTTTCGATGTCCGTGGAAGAGGCCGTGCGGGCCCGAAAGATCACTTTTTCGCCCCGTACGATTGTGCTCGATCCACCTCGGGAAGGGATTGACAAAAGCACAAATGATGCTCTCGTCAGGCTCGCGCCTCGGTTCGTCGTGCTGATCTCCTGTGATCCGATGAACGGCGCCAGGGACGCGTCGGAGTGGCTCCGCGCGGGCTATGAGCGTCTCGAGTTCCTGGTCCTTGACACCATGCCGCACACGCAACACTTTGAAATCATACAGGTATTTCAAAAATGAAAGCAAGGGTCTCCCTGGCCGTTTCCAGCCGTCGGATGATGTCCAGCCTGGCCGTCCGCGAAGGCGGTCGACCGGTGCCTTCGGATCACCTTCAACCCCCGAAACAGGCGGATTTTCGTCGAAATAAATTCGCGTTTTTCAGCTTGACAAGGGATCCTGCTTTTTTCATGCTGAGACCGACTGTTCCGGACATATACCGGCAGAATTGCAGGTTTTTGTAAACATTGTTTGCAGAGCACCATTAACCCGAACCGTATAGGAGAAGAGCATGACCAAACCCGAACTGATCGAAAAAATTTCCAAGCACGAAGAACTCCAGGGCCTCACCAAGAAACAGATCGCTCACGTCGTTGAGTCATTCTTCAAGGAAATGGAAGAATACTTTGTGAAGACCAAGCCGGTGAAGGGCAAGGATCTGAAGTTTTCCTGGCCTGGTTTCGGAACCTTCAAGCGCAAGCACCGCGATGCCAAGAAGGGCCGCAACCCCAAGACCAAGGAAGAGATCACGATTCCGGCCCATTACACGATTTCCTTCACGCCGGGCAGCCATTTCAAGATTTCCATGAACGAGTCCCTGGCCGCCAAAAAGGGCAAGAAATAAGTTGACCTTCAAGGTCGTCTGAGTTTTCGCCCCCCCTCCTTTCCGATTCCCCGGACATCATGAAACGACTGCTGCTGATCCGTTCGGTCCCGCCCGGCAGGAACCAGTGGATGCTGTTGTTGTCGGCGCTCACCTGGTGCGCTGTGGTGGGCCTGGAACCGGCGGCGTGGCTGCCCTGGGCCGCCCTGGGTCTGGCCTGGCCCTGGCTCCTGTGGCAGCTGCCGGGGGCCTCCGCTGTGCGGCTGGTCGTCTTCCCCTCGGCCGTGGCGTTCCACATGGCCGCATCACCTCCGCCGTCCCCGCTGGATCTGGTCAGCGTCCTCTTCCTGTTCATCGCGTACATCGGATTCGCGTTGTCGCGTCCGCCGGCCCCGACGGTGGATTTCAGGCCGGTTCCCCCGCGCGGGGAATTGCGCGGCCTCGTGCCCGTGGCGTTTCTGGGCTGGTCCGGCGGTCTGATGTCGCTGATGCTCGTCGTCGATGGTCGCCCGCCCTGGATTCTGGCTGCCGCCGTGTTCTGCGCCGCCCACTTCGGCGCGTGGCGCCGCCTGGCCCAGGTCGGCCGCCCGGTGAGGGAGCCGTTGATCACCCTCGCCGTGGGCACGGCGCTCCTGCTGGCCCTGCCGGCCACGCGGCTGTGGGCGGGGGCTGCGGTCGCCGCTGCGGTGGCCGTCGCGCTGGCCGTCTGGACAGCCGGCGTGCATTCGGTGAAGACGCATTAAAACTTGCGGATGACTCCACATCTCCTATGATGCGACTGGAATGTTTCAGTTGCTACCCCTGCTCTTCGTTCTCTGGGGCGCCGATCCGACGCCGTTTCTGTCCGGTCCCACCGAGGCGGCCCGACTCAACCCCCCCACCGAAGGCCGGACCTGGGTGCGCGGACGGGCCGTGCAGCCCGCGGGCACGCCTGCCACGCTGTGGGCGCTGCAGTTGGCCGAGGAGGATCTCTTCAAGGCTTCGGAGAAGACCCGGGAGAATCAACCTGTGTCCGCCCAGCCGCCGGTCCCCGCCGAGCTCGGATGGCTCGCCGGGATGAACTATCCGGACATCCCCATCGTGTTCGACGAGACGGTGGTCACCTATCTCAAGCACTTCCGCTTCAATCCTGGAGGTCGGGCCACGATCCGCTCGTGGATCGAGCACTCGGGTCGATACCGCGCCATGATCCTGAACGTGCTGGCGCGCCACAGGCTGCCGTCGGCGCTGCTCTACATCGCGATGATCGAGAGCGGATTCGAGGTCGGCACGCGGTCGTCGGCCGGCGCGCTGGGGTTGTGGCAGTTCATGCCCGACGGCGCCAAGGTCTACGGGCTGCGTCAGTCGCACTTCGTGGACCAGCGGATGGATCCTGAACTGTCCACAGAAGCCGTGATGCTGTACTTCGCGGACCTGAAGTACCGGTTCCACAACTGGCCTGTGGCGCTGGCGGCCTACAACTGCGGCTATGGCCGCATGCTGCAGAGCATCCGGCGCTACCAGTCCAACGATTTCTGGAAGCTGCAGAAGTATGAGAATGCGCTGCCGCGCGAGACCCAGTTGTACGTTCCGAAGTGGATCGCGGTGGCGATCGCCGATCTGAACCGGGATCGCTTCATGATCCCGAAGCCGAACATGCATCCGGCGTACGCCTTTGATGCGGTGCTGGCGCCCGGAGGGATGACGTTCTCCCAGGTGGCGCGTCTCGCAGGAGTGGGCGAAGACGAGATCCGCGATCTGAACCCGGAATACACCCGTCGTCGCCTGCCACCGGAGCAGAAATGGGCGCGGGTCCGGCTGCCCTGGGGACGAAAATCCGCCTTTGAGATCGCGCTTGGGAAGTTGTCCCCGCAGTGGGCCGATTTTCAGTTGCACCGCGTGCAGTTCGGCGAGACGCTCGACAGCGTGGCCGCCCGCTTCGGGACCTCCACGGCGAAGCTCCGCTCGATGAACCAGTTGCAGTCATCGGCCGAGGTGGTGCCCGGCGTGACGCTGGTGGTGCCGAAGACGGCCAAACTTGAGGAGCCGGTCCGCGCTGAACCGAAGACGCCTTTTGTCGCCGTTCCCGGAGATGTGGCCGTACCCGACGGCACGGTCCGGATGTTCTACAGGACCAGCCCCGGGGACACGCTGGAGATCCTGGTCGACGGGCTGGGGGTCAAGGAGGAAGACCTGATCTCCTGGAATCACCTGAACCCCGAGGCCGCGCTCCCCTCCGGCATGGTGCTGCAGATCTTCCTGACGCCGGCCGCGGCCAACCACAAGGCGCTGTTCCCGGCCGATACGGTGAAGGTCGTTCCCATCGACGGCGAGGAGTTCATCGCGCACTATCTGGAGCGATATGACCGCGTCCGCATCCTGCATACGCTGACGGCGAACCAGAAGCTCGACAGGGTGGCGGAGAAGTACGGCACGACCGTGACGTCGATCCGTACGATCAACAAGGCGCACTCCTTCGCGACGGGCACGACGATCATCGTGTACGCCAAGAAGTCCCGGGTGCCCGGCAAGGTCACGCCGCCGGCCCCGGCGCCTGAAAAACCGTCCAATCCCGGACAGCCCGGACAGCCCGGGGACCCTGGGAAACCCGACGAGCCCGAGTCCGGACCGTCCCCCGTCAAGGAGCCGGATCCCGGGCTGGAGTCCGGAAACAAACCCACCGATTCGGCGGATCCGCCGGTGGAGAAACCTGTCGTGCCGGAGGCGGAGAAGCCCGCGGAGAAGCCCGCGGAGAAGCCCGCGGAGAAGCCCGCGGAGAAGCCCGCGGAGAAGCCCGCGGAGAAGCCCGCTGAGAAACCCGTGGAGAAGCCCGTGGAGAAGCCCGCGGAGAAGCCCGCGGAGAAGCCCGCGGAGAAGCCCGTGGAGAAGCCCGGCGGTCCCGAATCGAAAGACAGTGGGGAGCCCAGATCAGGCCTCGCGCGAAGGCTCGCCGACGTCTCCCGCGTCCTGATCAACCTGGCCCCGAGGTTGTCCCTGACGACGCAGTTGAAGCGTGATCAACTTTCTTCCTCGGGTCGAGTCTGGGTGGGCCTGCCGGCGGAGGATCCCCTGCCTGCCCCGTCAACGGTCCCGGCTCCACCTCCGGGTCCCGTGCCATCGCCGGTTCCAGGGAAGGAGGACCGTCCATGAATGCCGGTCTGGACGAAGCCGGCCGGGGCCCGGTGATCGGACCGATGTTTCTGGCCCTGTGTGTCAGCGACCGTCCTGAGGAACTGACGGAGATGGGCGTGGCCGACTCCAAATCCTTCGGCTCCGGGGAGGCCGCCAGGCGTGCACGCAGGCGCATCTGCCATGAACTGTTTTCCCGATGTGAGCTCCGATGGATTCAGATCCCGGCGGCGGTCATTGACGCCCATGTCGAAGGCGGCCCCGGACTCAACGAACTGGAGCGTCGCGCAGCCGAATGCCTGTTGCGTCAGGTCCGACCCCTCCGGCGGATCGTGGCCGACGGGAAGACCCTGTTCACCTCGTTGGCCGGCAAGTTCCCTCAGTTGATCGCCGTCAACGCGGCAGATCGCGACTTCCCCGAGGTGGCGGCGGCCTCCATTGTCGCCAAGACCTTTCGTGACGACTGGATGCAGGCCTACGAGCGGTTCGCGCGGTCCCGGGGCTTCGAGCTCCGCGGCGGCGGTTATCCCAATGGTCCTACAATGGCATACATTCAAGAATGGGAGCGCCGCTTTGGTGTTCCCCCTCCGCACCTGCGGCGATCCTGGAAATTCCGAAAACGCCAGATGGAGTTGTTCTGAACTGAAAAACCGGGTTGTTCTTGCCGGAAATCAGGAAAGAACTTGAACTCAGGAGGGATTCTCATATAATGGTCACGCCCATGCGGGACGCCCAATGACTTGGGAATCCGGGTGAATCAGGAGGTCGGGAATGTTTCATGTGAACTCCACACGGTTTGTTTGCCGTTTGTCTCTGATGGCGCTGCTGCTGAGCGCGCCTGTCTTCTCCGGGTGCATCGAGGCGGGGCTGCAGTCCGGTGTGTTTGCCTGCAACACCGATTCCCAGTGTCCTCCCGGCGGTTTCTTCTGTGACAACTATTTCAACACGTACATGTATTACATCGACGTGACCGCAGAGCCAGTCTTTCACGATTACTGGGGGTTCTGCAACTCCGAGAAGGAAGTGATCAAGAAGGGCAGCATCCCCGCGGAAATCTGTGCCAACGGCAGGGACGAAGATGAAGACGGCCTGGTCGACTGCGACGATCTCGAGTGCCAGACGTCCCCCACCTGCAGATTGAAGATTCAGCGCGAGTGCGGCGAGGGCGGCAGCGGGACCCTGGATTGCGATGCCATGCTCGGGTTCCCGCGCATCCGCAAACCCCTCGGCACGGAAGTCGTGGACGCGGAAAACACCTGTCCCCTGGCGGTGGGATATTACGGCGACAGCATCGGCGGCACCCTCACGGATGTCTGCCTGCCCCGCTGCCGGCTGTATTTCCCGTACAAATCGGTCGGAATGAACCTCAGTGACGATGATGACTTCCTGGGCAGCGACGACTACTGCAACACCATCATGAATCCCCTGCTGATCACGGAGGATCGTTTCATGGCCCCCTCCTATCGCTGTGTGCACCTGAACATGTCGGAAAACGATGCGGATCTCGACATCCAGAACGACGTGTGCGTACCCGAGACGGACGACCATACGACTGTTTCGGACTGTTCAGTCTGCACCACCCAGGGCAAGGAATGCCTGCTCATCTCCACCAGGAACCGCGCCAACCTCGCCATCGAGGTCGTCAACCGCACGCTCGTCCCCATTGACGACACCGAGCAGGTCGAACAGCCCCTCGTGTACTGCTTTTAGTTTTTTCGCAACCATTCTTCCGGATCAGCGCCGCTGACGACGCCTGACCAGCACGCCGGCCCCGATCGCCACCGCGGCGGCGCCCAGCCACAGTATCCACCAACCTGCAGCGAGCCTGCGTGAGGCCGGGTCTGGCGCCTCGGCGGGGGACGGTCGTCCCCACAGCCGCCGGAAGTCCCGCTTCATGGAGACGACCATCCAGTCGCGTTGCCTGGCGATCTCCAGGAACTCGGGCTTCCCGTAGACGGCCTCGTCGGGAGAATCATGTTCGATGGCCAGGGAGAGGGTCCAGTAGCCCGACAGATTGACCGAGGAGAGCATGTCGACGTCGTTGGTGGAGTTGCCTGCGGCGAGCACGGGCCAGGCACCGATGCGGTCCCAGATGCGCACGGGCTTGCCCGCCCCGTGACACGGCGGTTCGAGGAAGCTGCGCCCGCGACGTCCGATGCC
>PHBF01000103.1 GCA_002841905.1 Deltaproteobacteria bacterium HGW-Deltaproteobacteria-17 | reverse complement strand
GGCGTCCTTGGTCTCGGGCTTCACCGCGACGGGCTTGGCGCCCGACGTTTCCTTCCTGGTGGGCTCGGTCCGGGGCGCCTTGGCGCAGCCGAACCCGAGGATGGCCACGGCTCCGAGTGTGAGCAAAATGCACTTTTTCATGGAAAACCTCCTGGAATCAAACCCGAACGATTGGATTTTCATTATGCACAAGAACGCCCCCGATGCAATCCACTGTCGGGGGTGCCATGGATACGGTCCCAGGGGCCCATTCTCATTGCATTTCGGTTGACCCCCGGGATCGTTCGGGCTAGATTCACGCGGCCGTCGGCCATGGAGGGTGGACGGCGTCACCAGCCCATCACCATGGAGCGCCGCGCCTGAGCGGGGCGCCTCTCGGAGAGCGATGACGGAAACAGAAGCCACCACGCCCAAGAAGAGCATGATGCGATCCTTCCCGAGGGCCTTCTGGATCGCCAATGTCATGGAATTGTTTGAACGGGGAGCCTATTACGGCATGAACGCCGTGCTGGCGGTCTATCTCACGAACAAGACCGGAGGCGCCCTGGGCCTGTCCGAGGACAAGGCCGGCTTCCTGCAGGGCATCATCTACGCCCTGACCTACGTGATCCCGATCCTCGGCGGCGCGCTGGCCGACCGCTACGGCTACCGGCGCATGCTCATGGTGGCGTTCACGCTGCTGACGGGCGGCTATTACCTCAGCGCGTTCGCCGGCGCCTACTGGAAGATCTTCATCACCCTGGCCCTGATGGCGCTGGGCGCGGGCCTGTTCAAACCCATCATCTCCGGCACCATCGCGCGCACGACCACGCCCCTCACCTCGGGGTTCGGGTTCGGGCTTTATTACTGGATGATCAACTTCGGCGCCCTCGTGGCCCCGCTGATCATCAGCGTGCTGCACAAGCAGGACTGGAGCTACGTGTTCCTGTTCTCGGGCACCTGCACCCTGCTGATGTTCCTGCCTGCGATCTTCCTGTACAAGGATCCCCCCAAGCCCGAGAGCACGAAGACGCTCAGCGAGGTGCTCAAGGGGGCCGCGGTCGTCCTCTCCGACAGCCGCTTCATGCTGATGGTGTTCATCTATTCGCTCTTCTGGATCCTCTACTTCCAGAACTTCGGCACCGTGCTCTGGTACCTGCGCGACTTCCTGGATCCGACGCCGGTGAACCAGTTCTTCGCGGGCATGGGCATCAACCTGAAGCTCGGCCCCGAGCACGTCACCGTCATCAACGCGGGCACCATCGTGTTCCTGCAGGTGGTGGTCTCGCTGTTCACCAAGAAGATCCCGCCGCTGCCCTCGATGATGCTGGGCATCGGCATCGGCTCGGTGGGCTTCTTCATCCTGGCCCTCTCCTCCTCGGTGTGGATGTTCGTGCTGGGCATCGCCGTGTTCAGCATCGGGGAGATGACCTGCCATCCGAAGTACTACTCCTACATCGGGATCGTCGCGCCGGCCGAGAAGAAGGCCGTCTACATGGGCTACGCCTTCCTCTACGGCGTCATCGGCTCCCTGGTCGGGGCCAACGTCGGCGGCGAGATGTACCATGCGTTCCTGGCGCCGTTCAAGGGCGCCCCCCACGCCGCCGTGGATCAGATCCGCTCGTTCTGGATGACCTTCGGCGCGCTGGGCCTGGTGTCCATGGGCAGCCTGTTCGTGTACAACCGGGTCTTCGGGAAGGACACGCCGCACACGCGCGCCCTGTCGCGCCGCATCATGTTCATCGTGTACATCCTGTTCTGCGCGATCGGGGCGCTGTTCATCTCCTGGCAGACCGCGCAGGGCAAGCTCGTGCCCAAGACCGTGATCCAGAGCGCGATCATGATCTCCATCGGCGTGCTCGGCATCTGGGTGAGCGTGCGCCTCAAACATCCCGACGATGCGTCGGGCAGCTCCACGGACGCGTCGGTCGGTGCCGAGGAAGGCTAGTTGCCCGAACCACACCCCCGTCGCTCCCGGGTCGACAAGGTGGCGAAGTCTGCGTCATGTTTCTCTATCAAAAAAATGAATATTTCGTTCAGATCGCCCATGGGATGGAGGAGCTGGGGGAGGCCGAGCTGGCCGAGCTGGGCGCCACCAACCTGCGGCGCGCCTACCGCGGCATCGCCATCACCGCCGACCGGGCCACCGCCTACCGCATCTGCTACCGGTCCCGCCTGTGCTCCCGCGTGCTCGCGCCGCTCCTGCGAGCCTCCTTCACCGACGAGAAGGACCTGCACCGGATCGCCGTGGATCTGCCCTGGCACCAGTTGTTCTCGAAGAACCGCACCTTCGCGGTCACCTTCAACGTCGGCAACTCGGTGATCCGCAACGGCAAGTACGCGAGCCTCCTCATCAAGGACGCCATCTGCGACCGGTTCCGCATGGAGACCGGCAGCCGGCCCAGCGTCGACACCGAGAATCCGCAGGTCGTGATCAACCTGTTCATCGACGGGCCCGAGGCCGTCCTCTCCGCGGACTTCTCCGGCGAGGCGCTGCACAAGCGCGGCTACCGCTCTCATGGTGGTGGTCCCGCACCCATGCAGGAGACGCTGGCCGCGGCGATCATCCGCCACACCGGCTTCGACGGCACGCGTCCCCTGTGGGATCCCATGTGCGGGTCGGGGACGCTCGTCGCCGAGGCCCTGATGCAGGCGGCCGAGATCCCGGCGGGCTATCTTCGTTCGGAGTTCGGCTTCTTCTCCTATTCGGACTTCGACGCCGGCGCCTGGAAGCGGGTCAAGGCCGAGGCCGACGCCTGCATCCGGCCCGTGGTGCCCGGCATGATCCTGGGCTCGGACCTGGACGCCCGCGCGGTGGGGTTCGCCAGGAAGAACCTGTCGAGGCTGCCCTTCGCGCCCGTGGTGCAGCTCAGGATCGCCGACTTCCGCAACATGCCGGACTTCCGCGACGGCCTGATCGTGGCCAACCCCCCCTACGGCGTGCGCCTGGGCAGCGATCACGAGGTGCGCCAGCTCTACACGGACTTCGGCGACTTCCTCAAGCTGCACTGTCCCGGCACCACGGCGTGGGTGTACCTGGGCGACCGCAGCCGCATCGGCGATCTGCACCTCAAGCCCACGCGCAAGATTCCGCTGCCGTCGGGCGATCTGGACGGCCGCCTGCTGCGGCTGGACATGTACGAAAAACTGACACAGGAGTGATCAACCATGAAAAACATCATACTCGCCTTCGTTCTCCTTTCGTTCGCCGCCGGCTGTTCGGATGATGATAAATCGAACAACAGCAACACCAACAACGTCAACAACGTGACCGCCGAGATCTGCGACGACACCCTCGACAACGACGGCGACGGCGCGACCGACTGCGACGACACGGACTGCACGGCGGCGGCCAACTGCAGCACGAACAACGTCAACAACGTGACCGCCGAGATCTGCGACGACACGGTCGACAACGACGGCGACGGCGCGACCGACTGCGACGACACGGACTGCGCCGCGGCCGCCAACTGCAGCACGAACAACGTCTCCAACGGCGCCTGCGACAACGCCGCCGATCTCGCGATCATCGAGAATCCCGAGGTCGACCAGGACGCCATCACGGGCACCTGCACCCAGTCGTGCTTCTTCGACGGCGACTTCCTCGGCTGCGTCACCGAGTGCGTGCAGACCGACACCGGCCTGAGCGCCGGCTGCTCGGCCTGCTACGGCGGCACCGCCGACTGCGGCAAGACCAACTGCATGACCGCCTGCATGGGCGGCGCCAGCCCCGAGTGCGAGGCCTGCCTCAACGAGAACTGCCATCCCGCCTTCGTCACCTGCGCCGGCATCGAAGGCCAGTAGGCCACCGGTCGCGCACCCCGCGGGAGGTCCTCCCGCGCCCGAGGAGCCCATCATGCATGTTCCTGCTTCGATGTTGCACGGAGCCGTCTGTCCGGTCACCGCCGTGGTGTCCGCCGCGGGCGTCCTGACCGCCGGCGTGCTCGCCTGGCGGAGCCCTGAAAAGCCCTCGTCCTCCCGGTTCGCCGCCGTGACCGCGTTGATCTTCGCGCTCCAGATGCTGAACGTTCCGATCCAGGACGGCACCTCGGGCCACCTCGTCGGCGCGGTGCTGGCCGTGGGCCTGCTGGGCGTCCCCTTCGCCGTCCTGTCCATGGCGATGATCCTGATCGTCCAGGCCGTGTTCTTCGGCGACGGCGGGATCGATGCGCTGGGCGCCAACCTCCTCAACATGAGCCTGCTGGGCGCCGGGCTGGCCGGCGCGCTGCTGCACCGACTGACGAGGGCGGGGCTCCCCCGCAGGCTCTCGGTCGCCGCGGCCGCCTGGTTCTCCGTCGTCGCCGGCGCGATGGCCTGCTCCTTCGAGGCCGCCCTGGCGGGGACGGTCGGCTGGACCGGGATGCTGACGGCGATGCTCTCCGTGCATGCGCTCATCGGGGTGGGGGAGGCCCTGCTGACGGTGGCCCTGCTGGCCGGTCTGGAATATCCTGGACGCCTGTGGCCAAAGCAGGAGGGCGCCTTCTCCCTCGGGGCGATCCTGCTCGCCTGCGCGGCCGCCCTCTGCAGCCCGTTGGCCAGCCGGCTCCCCGACGGCCTCGAGCGCGTGCTCGCAGACCTGTCCCTGGCGCCCGCCTCCGGCTCCGGCTTCCCGGTCCCCTTCCCGGACTACATGGTCCCCGGCATCCCCCACGCCGCCCTGGCCACGATCATCGCCGGGCTCCTCGGCATCGGGATCCTCCTGGCCGTTTCCTTTTCCTTGCGTGCTGCCACAGGGTTGTCACGGCGATAGCCTGGAACGATGAACGACTACCACAAGTACTTGCGGCTCCGTCACAGATCCGTGCCCAGGCCGAATGACCCCTCCATGCCTCAGGCTTGAAATGGCAGCATGAAATGATGGTTCCAGGAAAAGAGCCTGCAGGCTGCATGGATGCATTCCAAGGCGTGGAGGGAGCCTCCAGCCGGGAGGAGCTCTTCGAGACGCGAACGTCCAGCGCCAGCTTGATGCTACAATCGCGCTACTTGTCGAGGACCAGCTTGCCGTCCACGACGCCGCCGGTCTTTTCCACCGTGTAGCCGGAGGCGGTCGCGAGCGCGGCGGCCTTCGCCTTGTCCAGGTCGCCCTTCTCGGCCATGGTCACCGCCGGGAGCTCCGGCCCGAACTCGGCCTTGGCGACCACGAAGTCGTACTTCTTGTCCCCGTTGTGGAGGAAGATGAAGTTGCTGAACTTCGAGGGGTCGCCCTTGCCGTCGATGGCGTGGCCGTTGAGGGACAGGCAGAGCATGCTGCCGTCGGCCAGGAGGCGGTACTCGGTCTGGGTGGCCGTGATCTTCTTGCCGTCCCGCTCGGTCCGGCTGCGCAGCGTGATGGAGCGCAGGGCGAGGTCGGCGGCGCCCTCGAGGATCTGGACATCGCCCTTCTTCGCGGTGGGGCCGAAGCCGTCCTTGTCGAGGGTATGGGAGTAGCCGAAGGTGATGACGGCGCCCTTCTTCTCGATGAAGCCCTTTTTCCCGGCCATGACGAGCTGACCCTCGAACCGGCCGTCGGCGCCGTCGGGGTTGAGCAGGTCGAACTGCGGCCCGATGGCCAAAAGCAGCGCCGGGGACACCAGCTCCATGATTGGCATGCCCTCGAAGGCGTTGACCGCGGCCTCGTTCGCCTGGTAGCGGCTGGTCCAGGCATCGACGAAGTCGCCCAGCTTCTTCATCTCCTTGGGCCCCGTGGCGTTGGCGGCCGGCTTCGGCTCGGCCACGGTCGCCGGCTTCGGCTCTCCGGGCTTTTCCGCGGTCATTCCGGGGGGGGTGTTCGCGCCGGGTTCCGCGGGCTGCGCCTTCGGATCCGGGCCCTTGTCCCGGCTCTTGCCCTGATCCTTGGATCCGCAGGCCGAGAACGCCAGGACGGCGCCGGCGATGACGATCAACGTGGAAAGGTTCTGTCTCATGATGTTTCTCCTGTGTCGTGAATGGGTGTGAGTAATAAAGATCAGGGACGTGGGTCCGTCGACGGCGCGATTTGTAGCAGGTCCTATGGACAAACTCAATAGTCTGCAGGGATCAATTCGAAGCCCTCGCTGCGCAGGCCGGCGGGATTGGCGTGTCACGATTGCCCGCGGGCCCGAGAATCAGCTTGGAAAAAGCGCGGAATTCTCTTACACTGTTTACACTTTTTCGCACCATGAGGGCCCGTATCATGTCGCTTTCAGCACGCTCATACTTTCTGTTGATCATGTTCCTCATCGTCACCAATCTGGGCGGGTGCAACTCCCACGCCACCTTCGAAGACAACAGTTTTGAAAACTGCTTCAACGATTTCCTCGATCCTGGCGAAGCCTGCGATTCGGTCTATGGTGTGGACCAATTCCAGGAGGGCGATTCCTGCGAGGCGCGAGGATACGCGGGAGGAACCCTGTGGTGCTACGACTGCACGGTCGTCACCTCCAACTGCATCCCCGCCGCCACCGACTGCAGCCCCTTCACCGACGAGGGTTGCGAAGATACCGTCTGCTACTTCGACCCGAACGCCGGGACCACCTTCTGCGCCGACATGGGGGGCGGCTTCGAGGGTGAAGCCTGCGACGTCCCGTCCGACTGCGCCTCGCTGATGACCTGCCTCGTAGGCACCTGTCGCCGGGTGTGCAACCCGGGGGCCACCGACGAGTGCCAGAATGACGCCGAGTGCATGTACCAGGACTGGGGCAACGAGGATATTGGCCTCTGTCCGCTGCCCTTCGTCGGATGCGACCCCGTGGTGGGAATCGGCTGCGACAACGCAGGAGACGCCTGCTACCTCCAGAACGCCCGGGGGGACGGTTTCTGCTCCGCCAACGTCGGGGGAGAACCGACCGGGGGGCCCTGCGGCGCCGACGTGGATTGCCAGCCCGGGAACGTGTGCCTGCAGTTGACCGACCCCTCCCAGAGCTACTGCACCAGGCTCTGTGACGCCTCCTCCTGGTGCGACGGGGGCAGCGCGTGGTGCGCCTACCATCCCGCCGCCCGGGTTGGCTTCTGCGTCGATCCCGAGTTGTCCTGCGACCCGCTAAACTCCACCACCTGCCCCAACGGTTCGGCCTGCGTCGTCGTCAACACCTACGGGACCACCACCTGCATGTACACCCACGGGATCCAGGAGGGCGAAGCGTGCGACCTGTTCAACCGCTGCGAGGCCGGACTCTACTGCGCCACGGACCTCGACTGG
Source organism: Deltaproteobacteria bacterium HGW-Deltaproteobacteria-17 (assembly GCA_002841905.1). Lineage (GTDB taxonomy): Bacteria > Myxococcota_A > Polyangia > HGW-17 > HGW-17 > HGW-17. The sequence goes on along the minus strand of PHBF01000103.1, from coordinate 1,122 downwards.
AAGTGCCACCGGCTGTGCCAGGCCATGGCCGACTGCAACCCCGATGAGTGCTTCGAGATGCAAGATTGGCCGCAGAACAACGGTCAGGCGGGCTACTGCCGTCCTCCACAATGAACCCGTGTCCCATTTCCGGCGTCCGGCGCCGGTGAACCGAACGAACCTTCGAGGTGACCGATGCGTTCCATTCTGCGAATCACCCTCCTGCTGATCCCGCTCCTGCTGGTGGCGCCGGGCGCGGCGCTGGCCGAGAAACTGCACTGCCCCAACGTCACCGACAACGACGAGAAGAACACGGAGACCGCCCGGCGTTACTTCCAGATGGGCGGAATGTTCCTGGACAAGGCCGACTACACCAAGGCCTCCGAGAGCTTCGAGTGCGTGCTCAAGTTCGTGCCCTACTCCCTAACGGCGCGGTACAAGCTCGCGAAGGCCTATGACGGCATGGAGCTCTACTCCAAGGCCCGGGAGCAGTATGAACTGATCCTGGTGTACGACAGCAAGGACGCCGAGAGCCTCAAGCCCGAGATCCGCAACCGGCTGGCCGAGATCAAGGACCTCAAGGACCGGGCCGCCACCAACCCCACCCCTGTGGAGCTCCCGCCCAACGACGAGAAGACCTGTCCCTCGGTGGTGCAGAAGAACCTGCAGGAGGCCCTGGCCCGCGCCACGAAACTGTTGGACGTCAAGGACTGGTCGCGCGCGAGCAAGCTCATCGAGGAGACCCTGGGCAAGCTCTCCGGCGCGACCCCGGAGCAGCGGCGGTTGTGCTACGCCACCGAGGCCGGCCTGAACCTGCTGCTCTTCGCCGGCATCGCCCACTACAACCTGAACAACCTGGAGATGGCCCGGGAGAACCTCACGGCGGCCTTCCGCATCAAATCCGACGTCGCCATCCCACAGAAGTACACCAGCGCGAAGCTGCTCGCTTTTTATCAGGAGACCCTCAACGCCTATTTCGAAGTCGTCAAGGCCGAGAAGGCCCGCCTCCTGCGCATCCAGGAACTCGAGGAGCTCCACGGCGTCCCCCCCGAGCCCACCGGGAACCCCGCCACCCCCGTGGAGCACACCCCGCCCCAGGCCGCCAACGGCAAACCCCTGGTCTTGGTTTGCCGCGTGCAGGAC
>PHBF01000102.1 GCA_002841905.1 Deltaproteobacteria bacterium HGW-Deltaproteobacteria-17 | reverse complement strand
CGTCGAGCTTGAACTTGCTGTTGATGTAAGGCGGCATGCACTCCAGGGGCAGGGAGGGCTTTCTCGGCCGCAGCCCGGCCTCCACCGCGGGCATGGCCGCGGCCACGTAGGCCTGCAGGTCCAGCTCCGTGCAGATGCGCTCGGCGTCCTTGAGCGCGGCGGGCCCCAGCAGCCTGCCGGTGCGCTTGAGGTCGTAGCAGGCCGAGAAGGTGTCGGGCTTCGGGAGCGGCGCCTCCCCGGGCTGCAACGGCCGGACCGGGGCGTCCAGGGCCCGCTGGATGGCCAGCGCCCGCTCGAGGTTGGCCGCGTGGGCCAGCGCGGGCACCGGCGCGCAGCGGTCGGCGAGCTCCGGGGACAGGTAATCCCTGGAGGCCTCGCACCAGGTCAGCGTGGCACCGGGGTTCTTGCGCGCGATGCGGTCGAACAGGGCCAGGGTCTGCGCGACCTCGGCCGGGCCGATCATGGCGGCGGTCTTCTGCAGGAGCGCGCAGTGCTGCAGCGCCTGACTGGCGCCGTCGACCGGGGGCAGTTGACTGTGCAGATAGGCCAGGATGTATTTTTGATAATACGCCAAGGACCGTTGCAGCGTATATTGACATTTGGCCTTCATCTGCGGACGGGACATCAGCACCGGATGGTTGCACGGGTTGACGGCCACGAAGAACTCGTTTTTTGCGATGGACTCGTCCATCTGGGACAGGGTGCCCCGGACATCGGACTCGAGCATCGCCCGTTCGCGGCAGAACCGGAAGTCGGCGCAGAAGGTGCTCTCCGAGCATTCGATGAGATCGGCGGTGTACGGGCGGGCGGGGTCGCATTGATCGACGAACGTGTCCCTGGGCTCGACGGGCAGCCCGCACTGGTGCAGCCGCTTCCACAGGCGGGTGCAGTTGGCCTCCTCCTTTTCGCAGGCGGACAGGAAAAGGCCGACGGCCAGAAGTCCGAGGCAGGCGGCTTTGAGGTTCTTGGTGATCCGGTCGCGGGGCGTTGTCATGATGTCAGTCATATCGCAGGTGGCACCGGACTGCCAGATGCAAAATCCTTCGTTGACATTCGCCAGGGGCGGGCGGATACTCCTTGGCGAAGAGCAAAAACACGAGTCGGACGCGTGGTTCGATCCGAAGGAGCCATCATGGGCGACAAGAGCGAGAAATCCAAGAACAAGAACAATAAACAAAAAGAAGACGCCAAGAACAAGGCCGCCAAGAAGATCCAGGCCGACAAGGACAGCCGGGCCGCGCTCATCAAGCCCAAGAAGTAGGTCCCGGCCGAGAGCGTTCAAGCGCCGAAGCGCGCACTCACGATTCAACTATCCGTTGCGCAGCAGCGCGTTGGAGGGGGACGGCAAAAAGACCGGCGGACGGGCGGGCTTTTTCAGTTTCGCGCCGACCAGGCCCAGGTTGACCCGGTAGTGCGTGGTGCGGGCCGGGGGCTGGCGGTCGTCGCCGAAGAGGCGGTCGGCCAGGACCTGGCGGGCGGCGATGGCGGCCACCGCGGCGTTGATCGCGCGCTCCTTCAGGCTCGGGGCACCGACCAGCTCGCGCAGCTGGGCGTGGATGTCGGCCAGCTGGGTGCGGGTCGTCTCGTTCTCGGCCAGGGCGGCGCTGGCCGAGAGGAAGTGGCGCATCAGGTTGATCTGGTCGAGCATGGCGGCCGCGCGCAACCGGACGGTGGCGTTCTCGTGGTTCCGGGCGTAGCGGTAGCCCGCGAGGTTGGTCTGGAACAGGCGCAGCAGGGACGGGCCGTTGACCGTGTAGTCCTTCTTGAACGCCGCCACCAGGAAGTCCCGCGAGTCGTCCCGCGAAAACTCCGGGTGCGTGAACCAGATCTTCTCCTGGCCGTGGCGCTCCATGTACGGAATGTCCTTGAGCAGTTTGCCCTGCCGGTCGTAGTCGTCCCAGAGGGCGGTGCCCGGCAGGGGCCCCAGCTGCATGAACTGCACGTAGTCGCTGTTGAGGGCGACGCCGAAGTCGATGTCCTCCCAGATGGTCTCCTGGGTGTGGCGCTCGTCGAACAGGATCAGGCTGGTCATGACGCTGATGCCCCGGGCCCGCAGGTCCTTGACCAGCTTGAAGAAGTCCACGCCGGCGTTCTTCTCGTAGCACTCCTGCTTGGATTCCACGCCCATCCAGATGAAGCCGATGCCCAGGCGGACCAGGAAGTCCAGGCTCGGCAGCGCCATGAGCGTCTCGGCCGACGAGAAGATGCCGAAGGTGAAGAAGCGCTGATGCTTCTCCATCAGTTCCACCAGCTCGACGGCCCGCTGGGGCAGCTTCATGAAGTTCTCGTCGAGGACGCCGAAGTCCGTGATGCCCTTCTCGTCCTCGTAGCGGCAGCACAGGTCGAAGACCTCGCGGCCCGTGGTGAGGTAGGGCGTGTAGCCGCCGAAGAAGTGGGAGGTGGCGCAGAAGCGGCACTTGTTCGGGCAGCCGACGCCGGGGACGATGATGCCGGTGTTGTCCGGGATGGGGACCCCCATGAGCTTGCGGTTGTAGGAGCCGTTGATCAGCGGGTGCCGTATGGGGCGGTCGGGGTCCTCGCCGAAGATCTCCCGCATGAAGCGCACGCCTTCGCCCTTGCAGAGATGATCGAACGGGATCAGGTCCTCGATGCCGGGGGCGGTGGTGCCGTGGCCGCCGAGGATGATTTTGATCTCCGGCGCCTCGCGGCGGATGGTCATGGCCATGGCGCGGGCCTTCTCGAAGTTGGGCACGATGAAACTGATGCCGATGTGGGTGTATTTTCCGCTCTTGACCTCGGCCTGGAACTTCTCGAAGGTCGGAAAATCCAGCACGGTCGTGGGGACCCTGAGGTTCTCGGCCATCAGGTACAGGCCGAAGCTCGGGTGGTTGAAGCGGTAGGAGAAGATCCCCTGCTCGCGGGTCACCTGGTTGTGGAACAGCTCCATCTTGTTGAAGCGGCTGTTGAAGGCGGTGTCGACGCCGAAGGGACCGAACACGGATGTCAGTAGAAGATGCATGTTGCCTCCCGTAGAAACCGGGCCGGAGCACTCCATGTTGGAGAACTCCGCCGGTCATCCGTAAGGTAACGCAGCGGGCGGACGCTGATTGTAAAAGTATTGTAATAGCCGGAGTCCGTGTGTGCACGGGAGCGGCCCTGGGCGGACAGCGGCCAGCTCCGCCCGGCTGCGGCGGCGCCTGGAGCCTTGACAGTGCGGGTGAGCGCCGGGATACTCGGGAGGAGGAGAACGACATGCGCAATCTCTGCCGGGTCTCGATTCTTTGGTTTGTGGTCGCCTGCAGCCCCGCGTCGTCCCCGTCCCCGAAGGCGGGCGCCGCGGTGAAGGCGCCGGATGCGGGGGCGCCGGCCGCGGTGATGAAGGCCGAGCCGGCTCCGAAGGTCCCGGAGGCCCCGGGCACCCTGGCCGAGGGGCCGCTGGAGATCAGCAAGATGAACCCGTTCGTGCAGGGCTGGATGCTGCCCCAGGATGAGTTGTCGGAGCGCTTCGGCCCAAAGTGGCGCACGCGGCTGGCCGGGCGTCGGCTGCGGGTCCGCGGGGTCACTGAGGTCTACGTCTGCCCACCCGAGAGCCAGTGTCTGGTCGAGGGCCGGATCCCGCGGTTTGCGCAGGTGACGGAGCTTGGCCTGGTGTGCAAGAACGGTCAGACCCTCGTGGTGCCCAGGGCGTGCCCGTCGCCGCACTGTCTCGAGGGCTGCGAGCGCCGCGTCATGACCCGCCACGACGCCTGCGGACGCCACGGCGGTCCCAACTGGCCGGCCTGGTGCGGCGAGAGCAACGACCGGATGCGCAGCGACTGCGAGATGACCTGCCAGTCCGGCTGCCCCGCCGGATCGACCGCTCCGGTGTGGTGCGACTGACCCGCCCACATTCCCCCCTCTGTACCCATGGAGGAAAGAGTCCGCAATTCGCCCGACCCGCTGGGGGCGCACAAGTTACGACCGGCCGCCCGTCTGCGACCCGAAGATCACCAGGAGACGTCGACGGACAGGCTGCCAGTGAATTCCCCTTGGTCCTTGGGCAGCTCCTTGGGCTGGCTTGAACGGGCGACGTCCGCTGCGGCCTGGATGCAGGACCGCAGCTCGGCGGGCAGCTCCTTGTCATTGAAGATCTTCACGATCTTCAAGAAGCCCTTGTCGAAGTTCAGTTCCATCGAAAACCCGGTCGCGTCGAGCGCGGGCTTCTGTAAGGCGGTGATCAGACAGGTGTTGATGGCCTCCCGCAGATCGGCGAACATGGTCTTGGCCCCGGCGGTGATTCGGGATGGCATGAAATAGTTGTATTTGACGCTCTTGAAGCCATACGATTGTTCCGGCTTCGCGCCGGGCGTCTTCGACACGACGGTGCCTCGGGGCACGCGAAGCATGGTGATGTCGACGGTGCGCATGGGCGGCGCCCCGTAGACGCCGTTGGCCGTCATCACGACCACCTTGCCCTCCGCCTCGGCCTCCATCTCGGCTTCCATTCCTGGAGGCGAGGTGATCGCCGGCTCGGGCGACGCGTCCTCCTGCATGGGTGCACGCTCACCGGTTGGGCTCGTGGTGCCCTGCGATTTGTCCGTACATCCGGTGGCCAGGGTCAGCCCCGCGCCCAGCAGGGCGACCTGCACCCACACGGGCAGGCGCCTGGCCGTCGGCAGGGTGTCCATTCTCTTCTCGATACGTTCGAGCGTTTCGCGCAGGGAGCTTCCCTGCGGTTCCCGAGGATCATTCATGGTGACTGCTCCTTCCGACATCTCTGCGGTGTCCCGGGGAGCATACCCGATAACCAACCGACAGGGAAGCCTCCCTAAACGGTCGTGCCCCCCGGTTTCCCCCCGGGGAGAATGTTCCCTCCACGCCTCGGTTCCAATACCCGTGGAAGCCGGGGTTGACGATTCTCAAAAATAGAGTATGAGACAGATGAAGAAGGGAGCCTCACACTCATGAAGCAAACATTCGCACTCTGGTCATGCACCTGGATCCTGCTCCTGGGTTCGCCCGCCTGCGAGGCCCCTCTCGAACTGAACCCCGTGTGCGGCGACGGCGTGCTCGTGCCGGTGGCCGGCGAGCAGGTCGAGACCAACTTCGAAGCCTGCGCTGCAGCCGGGTTTTTCGGCGGCGTGAGCCTCACCGAGGATTGCCTGACCCTCTCGGAGCGCTACTGTGGCAACTACCGGTTGATGACCATGCCCGCGAGCGTGAAGTTTCCCGTCCTGACCCACGACGCCGACGGCGCGCTGTGGATCGCGGGCATCGTGCAGGGCGACTTCGACGGCCCCACCTGCCCGCGGAGACGTCTGACCTGGAGCACGTACGACGATGACATCGATATGGGAGGGGGCTGGCGCGATCACGAGGACGGCACTCACTACCCCGGCTGCGACCGGGCCTTTTTCGGGCGCCTCGGGGCCTCCCGCGTCCCTGAGGATCTTCATTTTCCTGGCGGCAGGACCCCGCCGCAGACCCTCCTGTCCCTGGGCGCCGCCGGCTTCGCCATGGTGCGCCACCACCCGGACCCCGAGGACCTCGACTTCGTGGTCGACTGGCTCTCCCCCCAGGGCGCGCTCGTGCACACCGAGACCGTCCGGCACCAATCCGGCCACGGGGATCCGCAGCTCGTGCGCAACGGCGACGACGAGTTCGCGCTGGTCACGTTCACCTCCGGTAACGTGAGACACATCCTGTGGATCTCCCGGTTTTCGATCGCCACGCCGGGCCTGATCCAGACCTCGGTGTTGCCCCCCATCGATTACGACCCACTGCCCTTGTACGCGGAGGATTCTCCGGACACGGCCCTCGTGCAGGGCGACGGCCCCGGAGCCTATCGCGGCGTCGTCAATCTTCGGGACAGGGAGGCTCGCCGCTATGCGTTCCTGATCACCTTCGAGGCGAACGCCGCCAAGGTCGACGTGACCGGGCTCCATGTGCTGGATATTTCCCCTTCTCCCAACCTGCACCGGCTGGAGCGCCTTTCTGACGACGGGGCCGTCGAGCTGGTCTGGTCACAGTACGGCCTGGAGGGTTTCCTCGAGCTCGTCGTGAGCCGGATAGAGCCCGACGGCACCGTCGTCGACTCCCTGCGCTTCCCGTTGCTGGAGGACCGCTATCCTCAAAAGGTCTTCCGCCTGTCCGACGGCGGCTGGATGATCGCAGGCGGCATGGAGTATTTCCGCGAGGAACTGACGCCACCGCAGACATCCTGCGACCCTCGTCCGGGGCAGACTGGCCGGATGTACATGGTCGCCACGCGTCTGCTCCCGGACGGCACCGTCGTCGGGACCGACACCTTCACCTCACCGGCCTTCGATTTCCTCGACCCCATCGAGCCGAACGCGTCCTCGGTCGCCTGCGACACCCAGCACGTGCGCTACGCCCTCGACGGCGACGCCCTGCTGATCGCCGGCGTCTACGACCGATCCGCGTTTTTCTGCGCCGCCGCCGAGCCGGCCGCCACCTACCTGGATGAACCTGTCCACACCTGTGGCGTGTACCTGGTCCGCCTGGATCCCTGATGACGTTTGCGGCGCGGGGCGGTCGAAGACGACCGCACGGTGCCGGGGAACAGGCGGAGGCTGAGCCTCCGCAGTCCATATTGGGAAGGGGAAAATGAGGGATTTGGGCGGCCAGGGATGGGATTTGTCCGGGAAAATGAAGGATTTGTCCGGGAAAACGAGGGACCTCTCCTGGAAAAATGAGGGACTTGTCCGGAGACGGAAGGGATGCGTCGGGCAGCAATTTCGATTTCGATGGGGCAGGGGCAGGGGGAAGGGCACCGTAGATAGGAATCGATGAGCCCATTTACCGCCCGCATGGGGCGGTTGAGCGATGATAGCCCATGGTTGGGCGACCGGCCCCCGGTCGCGCTACCGTGGGATAACATCAAAAGAAAAAAATCACAGGAGCTAGCAAGCGGTTCTCCACCTGGGGATCAGACGCGATCCTTTAACGTGACCACCGCTAACCTGACCACCGTTGTCAGTCCACCACGATGCGGCAGTCGGAGGTGCAGCCGTCACCGTCGAGGGTGTTGCCGTCGTCGCACTGCTCGCCGTTGGCCGGCTGCAGGACGCCGTCGCCGCAGGTGGCGCCCAGGGAGCGGCAGCCCGGGGCGCAGGCCGAGGCGTTGCCGCCCAGGTTGATGCCGTCGTCGCAGATCTCGCCGTCCTCGGTGTCGACGTGGTTGTCGCCGCAGTAGGGGGCGAACGAGCAGTCGGGGTTGCAGGTGCCGTAGTCGCCGTTGTTGACGCCGTCGTCGCAGGCCTCGTCGGAGGCCACCACGCCGTCTCCGCAGTCGGAGGCGCAGACCGACGGGGCGCGGTTGAAGTTGGTCAGCGTGAGCATGTAGTTGGAGCCGTCGGTGTGGCGCTCGGCGTGGAAGACGACGGCCTCGTAGACACCGCCCACGGTCAGGCCCAGGGTGGCCGCGACCGTGGAGAGGGTGACCGAGCCGCTGCGGGGCGGATGCATTCCGCCCACGTCCACGGCCAGGTGCCCGTTGATGAACACCCACACGTCGTCGTCGCCGGTGAAATCCAGGACCTCGTCGCCGGCGTACTGGAACCAGTAATGGATCTCGGTGGTGAACGAGAAGTTGTGGCCGATGCGGACGGGCTCGCACATGACGCCGCCGCCGCAGTCCTCCACGACGAAGCCGAGGCCGTCGAGGGGGAAGTGGGCGGCGCTCTCGAACCGGTAGACGCCGCTCCCCAGGTGGTTCAGCGGCAGCATCATCGAGAAGGTGCGGTTGTAGTCGGCGTCGGAGCGGAACCAGGTCGTGAACGACGCGTCGCTGAAGGTGACCGGGTTGGGCACGCGCACGGGCTTGCCGCCGGTGTCGAGGGTGTCCTCGACGTTGCCGAACATGATGTCGTCGCCGGTGTAGCACTCGAAGTCTTGGTGGCCAAAGGGGGCCACGGCGCCGACGTCGGTGTCGGTGAGGCGGGCGCCGGTGCCGCACGCGGGCAGGAAGTCGCGCAGGGTCACGGGCAGGAGGATCTGGGCCGGCGGATCGGGCGCGATCTCGACGCAGTCGAAGCCGACCTCCTCGGTGCAGGTGGACGAGCAGCCGTCGCCGTCGAGGGTGTTGCCGTCGTCGCACTCCTCGGGGGCCCACACGATGCCGTCGCCGCACACCGCCACGCAGACGCCGTCGGTGCACTTGGGCTCCATCTTGCAGGTGGGGGCGCAGCCGTCGCCGACCTCGTCGTTGCCGTCGTCGCACTCCTCGGTCACGTCGACCTGGCCGTCGCCGCAGACGGTGGGGGTGCAGGTGAGGCCGACGCACTCCCAGCCCTCCTCGATGTGGCAGGTGGCGTCGCAGCCGTCGCCGTTGCCGGTGTTGTCGT
>PHBF01000101.1 GCA_002841905.1 Deltaproteobacteria bacterium HGW-Deltaproteobacteria-17 | reverse complement strand
CGCTCAGTCCATGGTCTTCGTCGAGTTCGCCGGTCTGAAGGTTGAAGAGATCAACAAGATCCGTCGTGAGTTCCGTGCGGCCAACTGCGAGTACAAGGTCATCAAGAACACCCTGCTCGAGCATGCCTCCCAGGGCACTGCCGCCCAGGTGATCAAGCCGACGCTCGCGGGACCCCTGGCGATCCTGTTCTCCCGGGAAGATCCTGCCGCTCCGGCCCGGGTCGCCCTGAAAATCGCCAAGGAATACGACAAGTTCAAGGTCCATTCCGGCTACATCGACGGTCAACTGCTCGACAAGGGCGGCGTGACGCAACTTTCCAGCATGCCCTCCAAGCAGGAGCTGCGTGCGATGTTGCTCGCGACGTTCATCGCGGCCCCGCAGAAGATGCTGCGGTTGCTGCAGGCGGCTCCGTCCCGCATGCTGATGGTTCTGGATGCCAGGAAGCGTTCCTTGGAATCCGCTAATACAAATGAAGGGTAACTTTTTCAATAGAGGTTTTTTTAACTCTAAATCTCGTTTCGAGTCCTGATGGGAGGAAAATCATGTCAGTATCCAAAGAACAAGTTGTTGAATTCCTGAGCAAGATGACCGTGATGGAAATGGCCACGCTGGTCAAGGAACTGGAAGAACTCTGGGGCGTTGAAGCCGCTCCTGCCGTCATGGCGGGTGCTGCTCCTGCCGCCGGCGCTGCTGCTCCTGCCGCCGCCGCCGTGGAAGAACAGACCGAGTTCGACGTGGTGATCGAGGACGTCGGCGCCAAGAAGATCGAAGTGATCAAGGCGATCCGCGAGATCACCAGCCTGGGCCTGAAGGAAGCCAAAGAGATGGCCGAGAACAATCAGGTTGTGAAGACGGGCGTGTCCAAGGAAGAAGCCACTTCCATCCAGAAGAAGCTTGAAGAGGCTGGCGCCAAAGTGAAAGTGAAATAACCATTTTCCTGTACAATTTTACAGGAGTGGTAAAAATTGCTGGTCAGAGTTGGATAAGGTATCCGGCGGCAAGGATTATCCTTCCGCCGGGTACCTTTTTTCTCTTCCAGGAGAAATGAATGTCCTCACTGATTCAAAAATACACGCGTATCCGTAGAAGTTTCGGCAAGATCGAAAGCCTCGTTAACCTTCCCAACCTGATTGCCTTCCAGAAAAAATCGTATGAAGATTTCCTGCAGATGGATGTCAGTCCGGAGCAACGGAAGGACACGGGTCTTCAGGCCGTCTTCAAGAGCATCTTCCCGATCACGGACTATCAGGGGGTCTGCTCCCTCGAGTTCGTGAAATACCACATCGAGCCGCCAAAGTACGATGTGGACGAATGCCGCCAGCGGGGTCTCAACTTCGAGGCCACCGTTCGCGTTACGATTCGGCTGATCATCTGGGATCGTCCCGCCACGGACGAGGATGAGACGGCCGATCAGAACGTCCGCGAGATCCGGGATTTCAAAGAGGAAGAGGTCTTCTTCGGAACGATTCCGCTGATCACCGACTACGGCACCTTCCTGATCAACGGCGTCGAGCGTGTGGTCGTGAGCCAGCTGCACCGCAGCCCGGGCGTCTTTTTCGACCACGACAAGGGCAAGGCTCACGCCTCCAAGAAGTTGCTGTATTCGGCGCGCGTGATCCCGGCGCGTGGTTCCTGGCTCGACTTCGAGTTTGACGCCAAGGACATCCTGTATGTTCGCATCGACCGTCGCAAGAAGATGCACGGCTCCGTGCTGCTTCGCGCCCTGGGCATGTCTACCCAGGAGATCCTCAACACGTACTACTTCACCGAGTCGCTCTCTCCCCTGGAGGAGGGCGCCTGGCGCAAGGACGTGGATCTGTCCCTGTTCGAGGGCTTCAGTTTCCCGATGGACATCATCAATCCGGATGACCGGAACAAGGTGCTGGTCCCCCGCAAGAAGAAACTGAACAAGAAGATCATCCGCGAGGCCAAGAAACAAGGTGGTGACGCCCAGTTGGTCTTTGATGCCTACCTGCTCGGGAAGGAAGGCTTCCTCAACAAGGTCATCGCCGAGGACGTGTTCGACCCGTCCACCGGCGAGGTGATCGCCTCCTGCAACCAGCCGGTGACCAAGGACATCATCAAGAAGATCCGTGAAGCCAGAATCAAGGCGTTCAAGGTCTTCTACATCGACAACCGGCACGTGCACGAGTACATGCGCCAGACGGTCACCGCCGACAAGGTGGAGACGCCCGACGAGGCCTTGATCGAGATCTACAAGCGCATGCGTCCCGGCGAGCCCCCCACGCTCGACACCGCGCGCAGATTTTTCGACGGGTTGTTCTTCGATCCTTCGCGGTACGACCTGTCCCGCGTCGGTCGCATGAAGATCAACCTGAAATTCAAGTACCCGACGCCGGAGTCCCGTACGATCCTCACCACGCAGGACATCGTGGAGACCATCCGCTTCCTGCTCAAGCTGCGCGAAAACGAGGGGATGATCGATGACATCGATCACCTCGGCAACCGCCGCATCCGCGCCGTCGGCGAGCTGCTCGAGATCCAGTACCGTTCCGGTCTGGAGCGCCTCAAGCGCGCGGTCCGCGAGCGTATGGCCACATCTGGGGAGATGGAGACTTCCATGCCCCACGATCTGATCAACTCGCGGCCCGTGGCGAGCGCGGTGCGCGAATACTTCGCGTCGAGCCAGTTGAGCCAGTTCATGGATCAGACGAACCCGCTCTCCGAGATCACCCACAAGCGGCGCTTGTCCGCCCTGGGTCCGGGCGGCCTGACCCGCGAGCGCGCGGGCTTCGACGTGCGCGACGTACATCCGACACACTACGGACGCATCTGTCCGATCGAGACGCCTGAAGGACCGAACATCGGCCTGATCGCCTCGCTGGCCTCCCATGCCCGCATCAACGACTACGGGTTCATCGAGACCCCGTACCGGAAGGTGACGGACCGCCACGCGGCCAAGGGGCCTGAGAGTGTGAAATACTACACGGCGCTCGAGGAGGAGGATGCCCGGATCTCCGAGGCGACCCTTCCTTGCGATGAGGCAGGCCTGATCCTTCCGAACATCGTCAGCGTCCGTCACAAGGGCGAAGTGACCAACGCGATGTCCAACGAGATCGATCTCATGGATGTCGCGCCCGAGCAGTTGGTCTCCGTGGCCGCCTCCCTGATTCCCTTCCTGGAACACGACGACGCCAACCGCGCCCTGATGGGCGCGAACATGCAGCGCCAGGCGGTTCCCCTGCTGATCCCGCGGTCTCCCTTGATCGCCACGCAGATGGAGCCCAACATCGCCCGCGACTCCGGTGTGACGATGGTCGCCCGGCGGTCTGGAACGGTCGTCATGGTCGACGGCGCCCGCATCGTGGTGAAGCCCGACTCCGATCCGTCCAATTTTGACCCGATGGCGGTCAAACCCGACATCTACAACCTGGTCAAGTTCCGCCGGACCAATCAGAGCACCTGTTACAACCAGAAGCCCATCGTCGAGGTGGGTGACCGCGTGAAGGTCGGCGATGTCATCGCCGACGGCCCTTCCACTGAAATGGGTGAGCTCGCGCTCGGCCAGAACGTGGTGGTCGCCTTCATGCCCTGGTCCGGATACAACTTCGAGGACTCCATCCTCATCAACGAGCGACTGGTGCGCGAAGACGTGTTCACCTCGATCCACATCGAGGAATACGAGTGCGACGCCAAGGAAACCAAGCTCGGCGCAGAGGAGATCACCCGCGACATCCCGAACGTCAGTGAGGAGGCCCTCAAGGACCTCGACGAGAGCGGTATCGTCCGCATCGGCGCGGAAGTGAAGTCCGGCGACATCCTCGTCGGCAAGGTGACTCCCAAGGGCGAGACGCAGTTGACGCCGGAAGAGAAGCTCCTCAAGGCGATCTTCGGCGAAAAGGCCGGCGACGTGAAGGATTCCTCCCTGAGGGTCCCCCCCGGTGTCCAGGGTATCGTGATCTCGGCGCAGATCTTTTCGCGGCGGAATCAGGAGAAGGACAAGCGCGCCCGTGAGATCGAAGAGACCCTGAAGGAGAGCCTGCTGACCGACCAGATGGATGAGATCCGCATCCTGTCCGACAGTTTCTATTCCCGCATGAAGAAGTTGCTGCTGGGTCAGGTCACCTCGGCCCGCCTCATCGATGACAACAACAAGGTGCTCCTGCCCAAGGGGCAGACCCTCGAAGGCCATATCATCGACAAGGTGCCCCGGCGCTACTGGTCCGAGATCCAGATCAAGGACTCCAACGGGATCCTCGAAAACAAGCTCGAGAGCCTGGCCAAGGCGCTCAATGACAGCATCCTCGAGATCGAGACGGCCTACCGGGAGAAGATCGCGCGTCTGACCAAGACCGACGATCTGGGCACGGGTGTGCTCAAGAAGGTCAAGGTCTACGTCGCGATCAAGCGCAAGCTCTCCGTGGGCGACAAGATGGCCGGACGCCATGGCAACAAGGGTGTCGTGTCCCGCATCCTGCCTTCCGAGGACATGCCCTACATGGCCGACGGAACGCCGGTGGACATCGTCCTCAACCCCCTGGGCGTGCCGTCCCGCATGAACGTCGGGCAGATCCTGGAGACCCATCTGGGTCTGGCCGCCAAGGAGCTCGGACGTCAGATCCATGATTACGTACAGCGCGTGGCATGGCATCCCGAGGTCGTCCGCTCCCAGATGAAGAAGCTCTATCCCACGGACCGGGCCCAGAAGTACATCTCCCGGCTCTCCGAGTCGGATCTCGAGAAATGGGCTGAGAAGTGCAAGGAAGGCCTCCATATCTTCACGCCCGTGTTCGCGGGGGCAGACGAGGGAGAGATCAAGTCCTTCCTCAAGATGGCCGGTCAGGACAGTTCAGGCCAGTTGGTCCTGTTCGACGGCCGCACCGGTGAGGCGTTCCATCGTCCCGTCACCGTCGGCGTGATGTACATGCTCAAACTGCACCATCTCGTCGACGACAAGATCCACGCCCGTTCCACGGGCCCCTATGCGTTGGTCACGCAGCAGCCGCTGGGTGGCAAGGCCCAGTTCGGCGGACAGCGCCTCGGTGAGATGGAAGTCTGGGCCATCGAGGCCTATGGCGCCGCCTACTCGCTGCAGGAATTCCTGACGGTGAAGTCCGATGACGTCACCGGCAGGACACGGATGTTTGAAGCCATCGTCAAGGGCACCAACACGCTGCAGTCGGGTCTGCCCGAGTCCTTCAACGTCCTGTTGAAGGAGCTGCAGAGCCTGTGTCTCAATATGGAGACGATCGGCGACGACACCCGGACCGCGGGTCGGGAAAATCCCTGATCGCGGTGGATGGTGGCCGGACGCGGTCGTCCGGTGATCCTTTTGAGTTTCTCTTTTCCTGTCGAGGTCATACCCGATGAAAGATCTTTTCAGTTTTTTCGATCCTACTCAGGAAACCCGTGACTTCAATGCCATCAAGATCAAGCTGGCGTCCCCCGAGGACATCCTGGAGTGGTCCCACGGCGAGGTAAAGAAGCCTGAAACCATCAACTACCGCACCTTCAAGCCGGAGCGGGACGGTCTCTTCTGCGCGAAGATCTTCGGACCTGTGAAGGACTATGAGTGCAACTGCGGCAAATACAAGCGCATGAAGCATCGCGGCGTCGTCTGCGAGAAGTGCGGCGTCGAGGTCATCTCCTCGAAGGTCCGGCGCGAGCGGCTCGGTCACATCGAGCTGGCCTCTCCGGTGGCCCACATCTGGTTCCTTCGCAGCCTGCCTTCCCGCATCGGC
The DNA here is from genome assembly GCA_002841905.1 of Deltaproteobacteria bacterium HGW-Deltaproteobacteria-17. Classification (GTDB taxonomy): domain Bacteria; phylum Myxococcota_A; class Polyangia; order HGW-17; family HGW-17; genus HGW-17. Next base: position 2,612 of record PHBF01000101.1, on the reverse strand, counting down.
AACGTCCTGGACATCGGTCTCAAGCAGCTGGAGAGCATCCTGTACTGCGAGGCGTACATCGTCACCGACCCGCTGGGAAGCCATCTGGCCAAGGGTGATGTGCTGAAGGAGCGCGAGTATCAGGACCTGGAAGATCAGTACGGCGTCGGCTACGTGAAGGCCGAGACCGGCGGCGAGGCCATCTACGAGCTCCTGTCGCAGGTCGACATCTCCACGCTGGCCATGGAGCTGCGTGAGGAGATCCGGGACGAGAAGAACGACACCCGCCGGAAGAAGCTGGCCAAGCGCCTGAAGACGGTCAACGCCTTCCGCGAGTCCAAGAACAAGCCAGAGTGGATGATGGTGAAGATCCTGCCGGTGCTGCCGCCGGATCTGCGCCCGCTCGTCCCCCTCGACGGCGGCCGCTTCGCCACCTCGGATCTGAACGATCTGTACCGCCGCGTGATCAACCGAAACAACCGCCTGAAAAAGCTCATCGAGTTGACGGCCCCCTCGATCATCATCCGCAACGAGAAGCGCATGCTCCAGGAAGCCGTCGATGCGCTGTTCGACAACGGACGCCGCAACAAGAGCGTCACGGGCACCAACAAGCGCCCCCTGAAGTCCCTCTCCGACATGCTCAAGGGCAAGCAGGGCCGCTTCCGCCAGAACCTGCTGGGCAAGCGTGTCGACTATTCCGGCCGCTCCGTCATCGTGGTCGGCCCCGAGCTTCGCCTCCACCAGTGCGGTCTTCCGAAGAAGATGGCGTTGGAACTGTTCAAGCCCTTCATCTATCACGAACTGCAGAAACAGGGGCATGCCAACACCATCAAGATGTCCAAGAAGATGGTGGAGACCGAGCAGGAAGTGATCTGGGACATCCTCGACAAGGTCATCAAGGAGCACCCGGTCCTGCTCAACCGCGCTCCCACGCTGCACCGACTGGGTATCCAGGCCTTTGAGCCGGTCCTGATCGAGGGCAAGGCCATTCAGTTGCATCCCCTGGTCTGCACGGCCTTCAACGCCGACTTCGACGGTGACCAGATGGCGGTCCATGTCCCCCTGAGCGTCGAAGCCCAGATGGAAGCCCGCGTCCTGATGATGTCCACGAACAACATCCTCGGACCCGCCCACGGCAAGCCGATCATCGTCCCGACCCAGGACATCGTCCTGGGCCTGTACTATGTGACCCGTGAACGTCCGGTGGCCCGCGGCATGTACCGCAAGGGTCTGCCCGGCGTGCCCTTCGTCGGATGCTATGCCAGCATCAACGAGGTCCGCATGGCGCATGACCAGAACGCGCTGGACCTGCACGCCCCGATTCATGTCCGTATGCACAACTGGGACGAGAACGGCAACCGCGTCGAGGCCATCCAGCGCACGACCTGCGGACGGGTGCTCGTGTACGAACTGGTGCCCGACGGCATCCCGTTCGAGCTCGTCAACAAGGTGCTCGACAAGAAGAGCCTCGCCAAGTTGATCGACCGCTGCTATCGCCTCAAGGGCGACAAGGCCACGGTCCTGCTGGCGGATGCCCTGCGAACCTTCGGATACAAGTATTCCACCATCGCCGGCATCTCCGTCTCCGTCGATGATCTGCACATCCCGACCCGGAAGAAGGCGTTGCTCGCCCAGGCCGAGGTCGAGTTGGAGATGATCACCCAGCAGGAGAGCGAAGGCTACATCACCGCTGGTGAAAAACACAATAAAATCGTGGACTTGTGGTCCAATGTCGCCGACGAGGTCGCCTCCGAGATGATGCTCGAGATCGCCAAGGAGATGATCTTCGATCCCATCACCGGCAAGAACGTCGAGACCAACACCCTGAACCCGATCTTCATCATGGCCGAATCCGGCGCCCGTGGCTCGCAGCAGCAGCTGCGCCAGCTCGCCGGCATGCGCGGCCTGATGGCCAAGCCGTCGGGCGAGATCATCGAGACGCCGATCACGACCAACTTCCGCGAGGGGTTGTCCGTGCATCAGTACTTCATCTCCACGCACGGCGCCCGCAAGGGTCTCGCGGACACGGCGCTCAAGACGGCCAACTCCGGTTACCTGACCCGTCGTCTGGTGGACGTGGCGCAGGACGCCATCGTGGCCGAATACGACTGCGGCACCGGCAAGGGCATCGAACTGACCAAGCTCACCGACGGCGGCCGCACCATCGAGGAGCTCGCCGAGCGTCTGCTCGGCCGAGTGGTCCTTGAGGACGTCTACGATCCGTACACCGATGAAATCATTGCGTTTTCCAATGAGGAGATCGACGAGGAGAAGGCCGAGCGGATCAAGCAGGCGGGCATCGACCGCGTCAAGATCCGCTCCACGCTGACCTGCGAGTCCAAGCGCGGCGTGTGCGTGCTCTGCTACGGCCGCGATCTGGCCCGCGGACACATGGTGCAGGTCGGTGAGGCCGTGGGCACCATCGCAGCGCAGTCCATCGGCGAGCCCGGCACGCAGTTGACGATGCGTACCTTCCATATCGGCGGCGCCGCCCAGCTCAAGGGCGAGCAGTCCTCCATCGAGGCCCAGACCAAGGGTATCGTGCGCCTGGAGCGTTGCCGCAAGGCCGACCGTGTGGATCCCGAGACGGGCATGGTCAACGAAGCGATCGTGCTCAACCGCACCGGTCAACT
>PHBF01000100.1 GCA_002841905.1 Deltaproteobacteria bacterium HGW-Deltaproteobacteria-17 | reverse complement strand
TTTTTTCATGAACCCCGCCGGTGTCAGGCCGAACTGGCGGGCAAACGCCCGCGTGAACCCCTCGTGGGAGTCGAAGACGAAGTCGAAGGCCACGTCCACCACGCGTGCATCCCCTGTGGACAGGCGCTGCGCCGCGGCGGAGAGCCGCCGCTTCCGCAGGTAGGCAAACGGCGCGACTCCGGTCATCTCTTCAAACATGCGGGCGGCGTGCCACATCGAATATCCGGTGCCGCGGGTGAGCGCCGCGAGGGTGATCGGTTCACCGAGATGAGCCTCGATGACGTCCTGCATGTGTGTGACGACTTTCAACTTCTCCCAGGTCGTGATCATGCGCGCACCCTCACCTCGAGCCTACCATACGCGGACGGACGCCGCTTGTCTTGACCACGGTTGCGGAATCTGGTTCCGCATAGGCTGTCGTACCTGCCCTGACTCGACGTGGATTCGGCGGGATGGGCGGAAGGAGACTTGACTTGACCGGGGTCCTCGCTTAGGTTTCCAGAGTCCTGATCACGACCCTGCAGCCGTCATGAGATCATCAGAACCCCTACATACCTCAGACATCAGTACATTTTTCGCCCGCACCCCGGCGGGGCTTCCCATCTGGAGCCGTTCCCTCTTCGTGCTGAGTTTGTTGCTCGTTGCCGTCATCTCGCTGATTGATTATTACACCGGCGTCCACGTCCGCATTTTTCCCCTGTACTATCTCTCCATCGCGTTCGGCGCCTATTTCCTGTCCATGAGGGCAGGTGTGTTTCTGGCCATCATCAGTTCCATCGCCTGGGTGTGCTCCAACCTGTTGATCGGCCTCGACAGTTTCGGTCCTGTCACCTGGGGGATCAACATCTCGACGATGACCCTTTCATTTTTGCTTATCGCATTCCTCATCGGTCGGCTGCGCCAGGGCCTGCTGAGGGAGCGCGATCTGAGCCGGCGCGACCAGCTCACCGGCCTCCACAACAGCCGGGCCTTCTACGAGTTCGGGATCTTTCTGATCTCCGGTTCCCAGCGTCGGCGGGCGCCCCTGACCATCGCGTTCATCGATCTGGACAACTTCAAGGCCGTCAACGACAGGCTTGGTCACCATGAGGGGGATCAGGTCCTTCGTGAAGCGGGAAAGCTCCTGCAGGGACATTTCCGTAAAAGCGATCTCGTCGCCCGCCTCGGCGGAGATGAGTTCTCGGTCCTGCTCCAGGACACGGACGGTGAGGCCGCCTCCCTGGTGCTCGAGCGGCTGCGCGCCCGGATGCAGGAGGTCATGACGGCGCGCGGGCTGCCGGTCACCATGAGCATCGGAGCCGTCTTCTTTCCGCAGGCGCCGGCCACCCTCGAGGAGGCCATCCATGCAGCCGACGAGTTGATGTACGTGGCCAAAAAGGAAGGGAAGAACCGTCTCTTCCTGAAGACGCACCAAGAGGCCGGGGAAGCCGCAAGCCAAGGTTGAATGATCAGGTCGGGTCCCCGCCGGGATCCTGGCTGCGCGCCCGGTCGTTGGCCTCCGGATCCATCGCCGCGGCCAGCTCCTGCAGGACCTCCCCGAGCTCGGCGGCCAGCTCCTTCCAGGGATCCGCTGCGCCGGGGCTGGCAAGTTTCCGGGCACCTGCGCCGACGGCCTTCCCGAGATGGGCGAGCCGCTCCACGCGCACCTCGTCGCTGTCCATTCCGTTGACGAGATCATCGATGGCCCGCGTCCGTACGATCGCGGCGGCCTCCGCGCCCACCGAAGGATCCTCCCTGTCGATGCGCGCGAACAGATCGGCCGTGTCGTTCTCGCCGCGGTACACCGAGAGGATCAACTCCGTGGCCAGCTCGTAGGCGTCGGTCGGCGCAGGTTTTTCCCCTCCGTCGCCGGCGTCTCCCGTGAGGGGACCGCCGCTGGCCAGGTGGATCAGCATCCGCCGGGCCACGATCCGCGCCCCGAGGAGGGCCGCGGCGGCCGCACAGAGCGCGCCGCCGATCACCCCGGCCCCGAGCCACCAGCTCCACCCGGCGAACCACCAGGCGACGGCGACCGGGATCACGAACGCGGCCAGCGTCAGCGCGCAACCGGCGCCGAGCATGGGCAGGAGGCCCGTCTGCCGGGTGAGCCGCACGAACGGGAAATCCGATGAATGGAGGTCCGGGGATGGTCCGGGATCGGGCATGTCCAGCTCCGTGGTCATTGGAAGAGCAGCCCCGTCTTGACGGCGAGGCCGGCCACCAGCGCGCTGTCCCAGGGATTGACACCCTGGGGCGGCACGTTCTGCCGGGAGAAGTTGTACGTCAACACCACGGACAACCAGGGGTTGATCGCGATGGAGAGGTTGGCGTTCCACAGCAGGTTGTAGTCCGTGAAGTCCGCAAAGGCCGGTTGATAGTAGAGGGTCGTCAGGACCTTGATGTCCTTTTTCAGGTTCCACTGGAAGGTGACGTAGTTGTTCCAGCGGTGGATCTTCCTGGTCTGTCCGGCGTCGTCATAGTCTCCGCCGCCGAGCTCGTTGATTTCATACATGTAGACCGAGCCGAGGAACAGGTAGACCTTGTCGGAGTCCACGACCTTCCACGTGGGGCCCACGCCCGCGAGCAGGCGCATGCTGATGCGTCGGAACTCGTTGAACTCGTGCTGGAAGAAGGCGTCGAGCCCGATGGGGCGAAGGACCTCGAGTCGGTACCGAAGGTGCTCGAAGTGCCGGTTGGTGAAGGGATCCCCGCCCTTCTCCGCGTACTCGAAGTTGCCGGTGCCAACGACGGTGTGGCGGCCGTGCAGGTACCGGGCCACGCCGGCCACGTTGTAATACTGGTAGTCCGTGTTGCCGGTCTTGATCTCGGTCTTGGCCACGGATCCCAGCTGGAGCCCCTCGTCGGACTGGTTGATGAACAGATCCTGCACGTTGACGATCTGGGCGGACGCCTCGCGGCCGGGAAGGGTGATCAGGAGGAAGACGAACAGGGGCAGCCCGGACATCACACGGGGCAGGGAAGGCATCACTTCTCCCCCAGGCTCTTGATGACCAGCAGCCTCAGTTTCGTGGCGCCCCGGTTGGCCCAGAACCGCGCCGTGCCGGTGCGGGCGCGCACCATGTCGCCGGCGGGGACGGTGACGACCTCGTCACCATACGTGAACGTGCCGGTGCCCTCGATCGCGAAGAACGTGACGAAGCAGGGCATGTCGTGGGGGTCCAGCGCGGCGCCGGGGGCGAGCTCGAGCTCGAGCACCTCCAGCGCGTCGGTCTTCACTTTGGGTGTCTTGAACACGCCAGGGAGGATCTCGGTGGCTGCTTCAGGGATGCGGGGGATGACTTCCATGAGGGCTCCTGTCGTTTTGGGCGGCCCGAATCGCCAGCTGGCCGCGGTCGTCGTGTCCGAACTATCCCCGCCCTGAGCGCGCGTGTCAAGTGCCCTGGCGTCCTGATGACCCTCCGCCCGGTCGGAACAGTACCGTCGCGTCGATTCGTCCATGGTCCCGGGGGCATCGTGGCCGGGGTCGGACCGGCCCTGCCGGCGGTGAGCTCACCTCGCGGAAAACAGAATATTGACTTGCCGGTCCGCCCGGCGATAATCATGGACGGTTTCACCCAAGGAGGACGAGATGACTGAACGTACCCTGGCAGTGATCATGGCTGGTGGCAAGGGGGAGCGCCTGCTTCCCCTGACCGGCGTTCGGGCCAAGCCCGCGGTTCCCTTCGGTGCGGTCTTCCGCATCATCGACTTCGCGTTGAGCAACTGCGTCAACTCCGACATCCGGCAGATCCTGGTGCTCACGCAGTACAAGTCGCACTCCCTGAGCCGCCACCTGTCGACGGGGTTCAACTTCCTGTCGCGGCGGCTCGATGAGTTCATCGAGGAGATCCCGGCGCAGATGCAACTGGGCAACCAGTGGTACAAGGGCACCGCCGACGCGATCCGGCAGAACCTCTCCTTCATCGACGGTGTGTCGCCCGACAACGTGCTGATCCTGGCCGGCGACCACATCTACAAGATGGACTACCGCCGCCTGCGCAAGTATCACAAGGACAACGGGGCGAAACTGACGGTGTCGGTGATCCGCGTGCCCGCCGAGGTCGCCCGCGGACAGTACGGCGTGCTCGAGGTCAGCCCCGACGGCCGCATCATCGGGTTCGAGGAGAAGCCGGCGGCCCCCAAGTGCATCCCCGGCACCAAGGACTGCATGGCCTCCATGGGCATCTACATCTTCGAGAACGACGCGCTGCATACCTGGCTGGACAACGATTTCGTCGATTTCGGCAAGGACATCATCCCGGCCATGGTGGCCCAGGGAGAGCCCGTGTTCGCCTTCGACTTCTCCACCCAGAACCTCATCGAGGACTATGTGGTGGTCGAGGACGCCGTGGGCCGCGAGAAGGAGCTGGGCAACACGAGAGACGCCGGTTACTGGCGTGACGTCGGTACGCTGGATTCCCTGTGGAAGGCCAACATGGACCTGATCGCTGTGGAGCCGCCGTTCTCGCTCTACGGCGAGCAGTGGCCGTTCTTCCGCGGTCCCATCTTCTTCCCTCCGGCCAAGTTCGTCCACGAGGAGGGCTATCGCGTCGGCAAGGCCATCAACTCCGTCATCGCCGACGGCGTCATCGTGTCCGGCGGGACGGTGCGGCAGTGCGTGGTCGGTCCCGGCACGGTCATCCGCAGCTACGCCCTGGTGGAGACCTCGGTCCTGTTCGGCGGGAACATCCACCGCTCGAAGGTCCTGGAGACCACCATCGGCCGCAACTGCCGTGTGCGCAACGCCATCATCGACAGAAACGTGACGCTGCTCGACGGCGTCGTCATCGGCTATGACCGCAAGAAGGACGAGGCCCGCGGCCTCAAGACCGCGGACATCGCCGGCACCGACATGTACGTCGTCGTCGTCCCGCAGGACGCCGTGCTCAAGCCCGAGTGAGCTGGAAAACCTCCACGCGAGCTTTCCCACGCAAAGAAATCGCCCCCCGGTTCGTATACCGGCGTTTCGCCGCGGTCGGCGCGGGGAGAGGAGGCCCGATGCGTGAAAAGAGCGACAGGCCGTACAGGTCGGACAGGCCCGGCCAGAAGCGGCGCTTCTCTGCGAGAACCAGGGCTTGGTGTGTGTGTGCCTGGCTCGTTGCGGCGACGCTTGCGTGCTCGCGCCCGGAGGGGACGGTCCCGGCGACGAGTCCGCGCCGACCGGCGGGCCGCGATGTCATCGCCGAGCGGCTGGCCGAGATCCCGCCCAGGTGCCTGGCGTCGACGCCGATCGTGCCCGTGTCCTGTCCCGCGCCCGTCCCGGATCCCGCCGGCGCGTGCCTCGTCGAGCAGCGCGATCGGCCCGGCACCCGCATGACCGACCGCTGGGTCTTCCATGGCGGCCGGCTCCTGCGGCACGAGATGATCGTGTCCGACGTGCAGACGAACACCCGGACGTTCAAGTACGACGACCGCGGGCGCCTGGTGAGCGACACCGTATGCATGGCCTCCACCGGCGGAGAGCCCTCCTGGTATCCCCCGTGGCGGGCCCCCATGGTGCGCTACGAATCGCCCACGACCATCGTCACGCGCGCTGAGCGGACCTACGCGCCGGGCTCCGATGTCCCCGTGTTCGGCCACATGGCCTGGACCACCGCGTTCGAAGGCAAGGTCGTCAGCCAGGACATGAAGCTCTGCTACCGGTTCGACGACGCCGGCCGGCGCCTCGCGAGGTACCAGGTCTACCGCATGAGCGACCGGCCCCGGGCCCTGGACACCGAGGTTCGGACCTACGTATACAAGAACGCCCAGCTTCAACGCACCACGTATTCCACCCTCAACCTCGACTTGCAGCCCGAGCCGCCGGGACGTGGCAAAGCCCCGAAGTACAGCGTCCGTTTCAGGAACGCCTGGCACGCGGACTTCTCGTATGACGAGTTCGGGCGCCTCATCGGGATCGACTCCGCCGGCTCGAAGGTGGCCCTCGAATACGGCACCCACGGCCGCCTCACGCGGTATGGATCCCTCACGCTGGAGTGGGACAGCGGCGACCGTCTGAGCGCCATGAAGCAGGGGGGACCCACCTTCGACCGCCAGTATCTGTATGACGACGACGGTCGCTTCCTGGGGGCGGACTTTGCCGACGGCAGCGGCTACCGCATGCTGTACTCCCCGGGCTGCGCGGAGGGCCTCTCCAACGCCGCCTTCGAGCCCAACATCGACAATTTCCTTTACTATGAAGGCAAGGACACGCTGTAGGGCGCCGGAAGGGTTGTCATTTGCCCGACGGCGAACGCCGCAGTTCGATGGTGGCCGAGATGGGCGCCCCGTTGGAGGAGAAGTCGTCCAGGGACACCAGGCGGATCACCCAGCCCGGGATTTCTCCTTCCTCATATTGTTTTTTCTCAGGGTGCCAGAAGCGTCCGGCGATGGGCAGCCAGCTCCCGTCGAATTTCCCGGATTCGATGGTCCAGCGGACCTCGGCGAGCCGTCCGCCGTCCCGGATCATCACCCCCAGCCCGGTGACCGGCGCCCGGATCTTGGCCGACGACTCCGAAATCCGCGCCTGCAGCTGGGTGCCCGCGACGGACACGAAGGTTTCACCGCTGAGGCTGATTCGCGCGGGCTTTTCCGGCACCGCCGCGGCCGGCGCGGGCTTGGCCACGGGCGTCACCGGCGGCCCGAAGAGGGCGCTCCAGCCTTCCTCGGTGAGCTCGCACCACTGGCGCGCGCTCACCTTGAGGAAATGTCCGTAGAACGAGAACCCCGGCACCGCGATGCGGCGCCCGCCCCGCATCACCAGTGTGGCGCCCAGGCCACCCTTCCACAGCACGTTGCCGCGCCTGCAGCGGTGACCGCGCAGGGCCTTGGCGAGCCCGTCGCCCTCGAGGGTGACGGGGCGGGTGCACTGTCCCGGGGTGAGCCCGGGGCCTCGATCGACGAAGCGTCCGCGGACCTCGATCCGCCGGACGTGGTCCAGCGGGACCATCGGAACGGCGCAGGCGCACAACAGGGACGAAAAACAGGCGGCGACGACGGCAGGGTAGGTCAGTGATGTCATGGGGGCAGGATACCGCGCCCGTGGACCCGGCGCAACGGCCAGCCTGAGGATCACTCGGGGATGCAGAAGTTGCAGCCCTGGCTCAGACCGCAGATGAAGCCCTCGGTGCACCAGGATTCATCGTCACAGGGACGGGAACAGAAGTTCTCGATGCAACTGGGGTTGGTTTCCGCGGTCGGAACCGGACACTCCTCCAGAAGGGCGGAGGAAAACCCGGGGGCCGCGAACTGGCGAGGTCCGCTCTTCTTTTCCATGATCAAGGCACAATCCCCGCTGTCATCGCAGGGCGAACCGAGCTCGGAATGCGGCAGGCAGGCATGGAAGATGCAGGAATATCCATCGCGGCATTCGGAATTCTCGCTGCAAGAGGGCAGGCAGAGAAGGTGCTCAGTCAACGGGAAACAGGTGCCGCCCTCGCACATGTCGTTTTCGTCACAGGGACCGACGCACATGCCATCAGGCAGGGTGGTGTCGCACACCCCGTCACAGTTCGAGGTCTCGTCGCAGGGCGAACCGATCGGGAGCTTCTGACCGTCGTCATCCTCACAGGCGAAAAGCATCGGCGAAAAGGAAAAGATGACAATAAGGTTAATGATTAATTTTTTCACCTGAACCTCCTTGAAGGGAAAGGGAGTGAACGGGAACGCTCCGGCCTTCGTTGAAAAACCATCCCCGAGGAATGGACGGATGTCAAGGAATGGAGGTGAAAAAACTGAAAAAAGCCCGGATGACGCCGAGGTTCCGGCCTTGCTCCCGCGCCTGGCGCCGGCGTCAGAAGCCGGCCACGTACAGCAGGAAGACGTCGTAGAGGCCGGTGCTGGCCTGTCCGTTGAGGGTGCTCTCGCTGTAGCCGGTGATGAACATGTCGCCGCCGGCGTCCATGACCAGGGCGACGCCGCGGTCGATCAGGGGGGTGCCCCACTGACGGGACCACAACTTGGTGCCATCGACGGTGTAGCAGGACAGGAAGATGTCCTCCACGCCATGAAAGGTCTGGTCGTCGAGATCGCCCTTGGTGTGGCCGGTGACGCAGACGTTGCCCAGGGCGTCGGCGGCCACGCCGTAGCCGCGGTCCTCGGCCGGCGAGCCCCACTGCCGCGACCACTGGCGCATCCCGCCGGGCCCGAACTTGGTGAGGGTGACGTCGTCGCCGCCGCTCAGGGGCAGGCCGTCGAGGGAGCCGCTGGTGAGGCCCGTGATGTAGATATTGCCCGAGGCGTCGGTGGTCAGGCCGTGGCCCCGCTCGTCGTCGATCGAGCCCCACAGGCGGGTCCACGTGCGGTTGCCGTCGGCGTCGAACCGCGACAGGAAGGCGTCGAAGTCCCCCTGGTTCACCTGGCCGTCCAGGGCCCCCGTGGTGCGTCCGGTCACGTAGATGTTGCCCGACGCGTCCACCGTGACG
>PHBF01000099.1 GCA_002841905.1 Deltaproteobacteria bacterium HGW-Deltaproteobacteria-17 | reverse complement strand
CGCTTGAGGGAAAGGCTCAGTTTGATCAGGAACCCGACCATCACCTGGAAGCAGCCGATCTTCAGGGAGAGATAGAAGAATCGTTCGGGATCGTTGAAGTAGCGGAGGGCAAACGCGCTCTTGATCGGCGCCAGGGCCTTGATCGTGGGCAGCGAGATGCCGAACACCGTGCCCAGCAGCAGGCCCACGACGAGGGTGGAGATGCCCAGGAGCTGGAGCAGGCGGAAGAAGGGCAGGGCGCCGGGGTTCTTCTTGTTCTTGGCGGCCAGGACGGTGGCCAGGATGAACAACAGCAGGCCGTAGGCGCCGTCGCCCATGCAGAAGCCGAAGAAGACGCCCATGAACGGCGCGACCAGGATCGTGGGATCGGGCTCGCGGTAGTTGGGCAGGTTGAACATCTTGATCAGGACTTCGAACGGCTTGACCAGCCAATGGTTGTCGAACTCGATGGGGACGTCGTCCTCGGGGCCGGGCTCCTCGACGAGCACATACGTGGTGGTGCCGGCGAAGGCCTCACGGATGGCGTCGACCCGCGCGGCGGGGGCGAAGCCGCCCACGGCGAAGATCGGACCGTCCTCGAGCAGGCCGCCGACCACGCGGGCGCGGGCGAGCCGGCTCTGGACGTCGGCCAGGTGCTGGCGGAACACGGGCAGGAACGTGGACAGTTCGACCATGTTGGCCCGGGCCTTGTCCAGATCCACGTTGTGATGCGTGATGGCCTTCTCGAGCTCGTGCACCGAGCGCGCCGGGAGGTTGACCTTCTCGAAGGGCACGTCCTCGGGGGCGGCGCCGCGGAAGAAGGCGACGATGCCGCGATCCTTGGGGCCGGGCAGGGGGACGACCGTGTGCCAGAAGGCGTCGGCCAGGAAGGACATGTCCGCCTTGGCGAGCTCCTTGGCCGTGGCATGGTACAGGCGCAGGTGGACGCCGTGCTCCTCGAGCCGCTGGACGTCCTGCAGGCTGAAGGCGCCCCAGGGAGCGATGGTGCGCAGCTCCTTCTCCAGGGCGGCCAGCTCCTGCTCCCACTGGTTCTTCTTCAGCGTCACGTGGTCGTAGTGCGCCAGCAGATCGGCGAGCTTTCCATGATGGAACTGCTCGGTCTTCTCGGCCTGCGTCTCCCAGACCTTCTGCAGGGTCTCCACGATGCGGGCCGCGCGGGCGACCTCGGCGGTGAGCTCGGCCGGGGGCTCGGTGAACTGACCGGCCAGGTCGGAGACATGGACCACGCCGAGCTTCTCGAGGCGCTCCACGGTCTCGTCCCGCCGGGGCAGCGGGCCCGCGAACGACAGTTTTTTCATTTTGACGAGGCTCATGACTGGCCTCCTGCCGCCTTGGTCACGATCTTGTTCTTCGCGATCTTGGCGCGGCACACCGCGGCGGTCTGCTGATCGCCGAGGTAGACCTTGATTTTCCGGATGTTCTCCCGCGTCTGCGGGATCAGGACCTTCTCGTAAAGGTTGATGCGCTGGGTCGTCTTGACCAGCTCCTGGGCGAGCAGGGCGTGCTTCTCCTGGAGCACGCGCATCTGCTCGCGGGCGCCGATGGCCTTCTCGAAGAAGGTCATGGCCGCGTCGAGGATCCATGGCGTGGCCGCCAGGCTGTACGAGCCGCGGTTGAACAGCACGCGGTCGAAGACGGGCACGCGCACGCCCGCGACGTTGGCGGTGTGCACCGAGACCATGTCCACCTTCAGCAGATCACGCACCATGGGGAGCACCGTGCTCAGGCGATCCTTCCACTCGCGGGCGTCGTCGAGGAGCGCCTCCTTGCGTGCGGCGGCACGATCCAGGTCCTTCTGCGCGGTGGCCACCTCGGACTGCAGCTGCTGCTTGCGCAGCTCCAGGGTCGGCAGAAACTCAAGGTACAGTTTCAAGGACTGGTTCTGATCCCGAAGACTGTTCTTGTTGAGTTTGATTTTTTCCGCCATGCTTTACGCTCCCTTGGGCCAATGGGCGTCGACGACTTCCTTCTTGACCCCGATCTCGGAACGATCGAAACACTCGGCCATGGTCTTCCAGCCCAGATCCAGCGCGTCATTGAGCGGGATGTCGACGCGCAGATCCATGAAGCGCTGCTCGAAGAGGTCCGCGTACCGGAGATACTTCTCGTCGGTCTCGGTCTTCTCGAAGCCCATGGAGATCTTCTTCTTGGACTCCAGCGCCTTGGCGTAGAGCCGGATCATCGAGTTCATCACCGCGCCGTGGTCGTCGCGGGTGACCTTGCCGATGACCAGCTGCTTCAGGCGGGAGAGGGAGCCGAACGGGTTGATGACGCCGTTGACCAGGTAGTACTGGCCCTCGGTGATGTAGCCCGTGTTGTCCGGCACCGGGTGCGTGACGTCGCCGCCGGGCATGGTCGTGACGGCCAGGATCGTGATGGAGCCGGCGCCATCGAAGTCGACGGCCTTCTCGTAGCGGGAGGCCAGATCCGAGTACAGCGAGCCGGGATAGCCCAGGTTCGACGGGACCTGCTCCATGGCGACGCTGATCTCCTTGAGGGCGTCGGCGAAGGCGGTCATGTCGGTGAGCAGCACGAGCACGCGCTTGCCGGCGATGCCGAACTGCTCGGCGACGGCCAGCGCCATGTCGGGCACCAGCAGGCGCTCGACCACGGGGTCGGCGGCGGTGTGCACGAACATGACCGTGCGGTCCATGATGCCGCCCTCCTCGAACTTGCGGCGGAACCCGATGTACTCGTCGAACTTCAGGCCGATGCCGCCGAGGATGACGATGTCGGCCTTGGCCTGCAGCGCGATGCGCGCCAGCAGCTCGTTGAAGGGCTCGCCCGGGGTCGAGAAGATCGGCAGCTTCTGGCTCTCCACGAGGGGGTTGAAGATGTCGATCATCGGGATGCGGGTCTCGATGAAGTTGCGGGGCACGACGCGCTTGACCGGGTTGACCGAGGGGCCGCCGATGTCGGTCTCCTCGGCGTTGGCGATGGCGGGCTTGCCGTCGATGGGCTGTCCCGAGCCGGAGAAGATGCGGCCGAGCAAATCCTCGGAGTAGGGAACGCGCATCGGGTGGCCCAGGAAGCGCACGGAGGCGCGGTTGGACATGCCCTTGGCGCCGGCGAAGACCTGCAGGGAGACCTTGGTGCCGTCGATGCGGATGACCTGGGCCAGCGAGGTGTCGCCGTTGTGGTTGGTGATCGCGGCGAGCTCGCGGTAGGTCACGCCCTCGGCGGAGAGCTCGATGATGTCGCCGATGATGTTGGTGATTTTCGTGTATTCCTTAAACAAGGCGACCACCTCCCGACACGATGATTTCTTCGATCTTGCTGACGAACTTGGCGTACTCCGGGGAGTCCTCGGCGGCGTAGTTCTTCTGGTAGAAGTTGTCCTGCAGGTTCACGAAGAACTTGCGGGCCTCGGCCTTGGTCTCGAAGGAGAACGGCGTCTTGAGGGCCTTGTAGAGCAGCTTGAAGTCGACGACCTGGCGCTCGATGGTGGCGGCGCAGTCGATGTCGTCGAAGGCGTTCTGCTGAAGGTACGTGAAGTCGAGCATCTCGCTCTTCAGGTAGGAGACCAGGTCGTCGATGGAGATGCCCTCCTCGCCGACGACCGTCATCATCTTGCCGATCTCGGCGCCGCGGACCAGCAGGGCCTCGGCCTCGTGGACCATCTTGGTCCACTCCCGGTCGAGGTTCTTGTTGAGGGAGTCGGCCATCTGGTCGATGTAGAGCGAGTAACTGTCCAGCGGGTCGATGGCCGGGAACTTGCGTTCGTCGGAGCGCTTGCGGGACAGCCCCAAAAACGCGCCGACGACCTTGAGGGTGGCCTGCGTGACCGGCTCCTCGAAGTTGCCGCCGGCCGGGGAGACCGTGCCGATGAGCGTGACGGCGCCGTGGGCGTCGTCGTGGAGCTTGACCAGGCCGGCGCGCTCGTAGAGGCCGGCGATGCGGCTCTCGAGGTAGGCCGGGAAGGCCTCCTCACCGGGGATCTCCTCGAGGCGGCCGGACATCTCGCGCATGGCCTGCGCCCACCGGGAGGTGGAGTCGGCCAGCACCAGGACGTCGAGGCCCATCTGCCGGTAGTACTCGCCCAGGGTGATGCCCGTGTACACGGAGGCCTCGCGGGCGGCCACCGGCATCGACGAGGTGTTGCAGATGATGATCGTGCGGTCCATCAGGGAGCCGCCGGTCTTGGGGTCCTTCATCTCCGGGAACTCGTGGATCAGTTCCACGACCTCGCCGGCGCGCTCGCCGCAGGCCACCACGATGACCAGGTCGACGCTGGAGAACTTCGAGATCAGGTGCTGCAGGACCGTCTTGCCCGCGCCGAACGGGCCCGGGATGCAGGACGTCCCGCCGCGGCTGATCGGGAACAGGGTGTCGATGATCCGCTGGCGGGTGATCAGCAGCTCCTCGGGGTAGATCCGCTCCTTGTACGCCTTGATGGCCTTCTTGACGGGCCACTCCTGGGACATGGTGACGGGCACGGTCTTGCCGTTGACCTCGAGCTCGGCCACCGCCTCGGTGATGGCGTAGGCGCCCGCGGGCAGGATCTTCTTCACGACGGCCGACCCGTGCATGCCCAGCGGGGCCAGCACGCGGTGCGTGATGAACTTCTCGGGCACCTCGCCGAGCCACTGGCCGGCGCGCACGCGGTCGCCCACGGCCACGACGGGCTTCCAGTCCCACTTCTTCTGGCGGTCGATGGGCTCCTTGTACTGGCCGCGCTGCAGGAAGAACTCCTGCTTGTTCTCGAGCAGGGTCAGCGGGTTCTGCAGGCCGTCATAGATCTGGCCGAGCAGCCCGGGGCCGAGCTCGACGGCCAGCATGTTGCCCGTGAACTCGACGGGCATGCCGACGGCCATCCCCGTGGTGTCCTCGAACACCTGCATGTAGCACTTCTTGCCGATGACCTTGATGACCTCGGCCTTGAGCCTGGCGTCCGGCAGTTTCACGAAGGCCACTTCGTTCTGCACCACATTACCCGTGTCGACCTCGACGGCCATCATGTTGCCGTTGATGCCAACCACATGTCCGGTTGTCAGAGAGGAATCGATCAAGCGAACACCTCCAGCATGGTTTCAGGATCGGTTGCTTCGGTCACGCGCCAGGCGTCGAGCACCAGCGCGGCGGAAAGATACGACAAAATCGCGTCGATGGAGAACGGGTCGATGCCCTCGAGCTCCTGGTACAGGGCCACGCGCTCCCGGTCGAGCAGCCGCTCCCGGCTCTCGGGATCGGGGGCCTCGGCCGCGCGCAGCACCAGCGCCTGGTAGAGGGAGGCGCCTTCGCCGCCCTGCACCATGGCCAGGTCCGGATCCACGCTCATCTGCTCGGCCCGGAGGTGGGCGATGGCGTTGCGCAGGCCGGTCTCGAGCTCGACGAACTCCGACAGGAAGCGGTTCCGGTGCTTCTCGGCGACGGCGGTCAACTGGGCGAAGTAGGCGTTCCAGAGCCGGGCGACCTGCTGCGCGGGCTGCAGGCTCTCCTCGGAGCGCAATATCTCGTCGAGGAAGGCGGGCAGCGACTGGCGCGTCTCCAGCTGCTCCTGCGTGCAGGTGCCGCGCGGATCGAAGAACGACTTCTTCAGCAGGAGCGCCTCGGCGTTCTGCGTGTCGATGAACCACAGCAGGGCATGGACCAGCTCGGCGTGGTCGCCGTCGACCTCGTCGAGGATCAGGGCGACGACCTCCGGCAGGGGTACGGAGAGCGGCCCGAAGCCGTCGGGCAGGGGTGGCAGCGCGGTGACGAGACGGTAGTAGTTCACGTTCGCACCCTCAGTTGGAACCGAAGAAGAGGTTCCGGAATTTGGGAGACACGAACTTCACGAAGATTTCCCGCAGGCCCTCGTCGGTCAGGTCGAAGACGAAACCCTCGCCCCCCGGTCCGATCTTGAAGCCGAAGCGGATGTTGTCGTCGAACAGCACGTTCACGGCGCCGCCGGCGGTCATGAGCTTCATCTTGGCGGCGAACGCGGCGCCCAGCTGGTCCTTCATGGACTCGGGCAGGATCACGTCGAGGTCGGCGCCCTTGAGGTTGTTGGCGGCGAAGCCCTTGATCATCTCGGCGATGATTTTTTCCATGTGTGCGGGCGTGGTCAGGAGCGTGGCCAGGGACTCGTCGATGGCGGGCACCACCAGCGCCTTCTCGACGGACGTCTTGAACGCCGCCAGGGCGATCTTGGAGGCGCGCTCCATCTCGACCTGGAGCTGGTCGCGGATCTTCTTCGCCTCGGCCTCGGCCTGGTTCACGATGGCCTTGGCCTTGGCCTTGGCTTCGATCTCCGTGGTCTCGGCGTCGGCCTCGGCCTTTTCCTTGATGCGATCGGCTTCGACTTTGGCTGCGTCAATGCCTTCCCGCTTGAGTTTTTCGATGACTTCATTGAGAGATTCGGCTGACATATCGCCTCCCGGGGAAAGTGCGGGGGCATCTTAACGTACACAGGCAGAGGATCAAGTGAAAAATGAAACGGGTGTGATTTTACAAGGGCCAGCGGGCTTTGGCCGTTTCACGTGGAGGTGCTCAACGAACCTGGTTCCGACCTCGATTGAGGCGGAATCAGAAATCGTGTCTGTCGGAAAGATCCTCGATTGGAGGGTCGGATGGCCCGGTGTGAAGTGAAGGCTCGTGCCGCTTTTCGGATTCCGACGCAGGAGGGGCCGTGGACATCAATGCATACCAGTCCAGGTTGCGTGAGGTCAGGATCAACGCAGCCAGGGCAGAGAACAGCAGCAGGCTTCCCATCAGCAGCGCGTAATCTTCCGCCTTCAGGATCACGTACAGGACGAGATACAGCAGGGCCAGACCTCCGCCGAGCAGGAATCCCAGTCTGCGGCTGCGCAGGATGGCCCCGAAATAGACCGTCAGCAGTCCGGTGCAGGCGAGGGCCGCGATGGCATAGGCCGGCATGAACAAGATATGCTCCGACAGGGAAATCAGAAGCAAATAGAACATGAGAAGCGCAAATCCGACCAGCGTGTACTGCACCGGATGAATCTGCAGTTTCTTCAGCAACTCGAAGAGAATGAGCACCACGAAAGTCAGCACGATGAACAGAAATCCATATTTTACGCTACGCTCAGACTGTTGGTAGATGTCAACGGGCTGGAGCAGTTCGAAGCCGACGGAGCGTTCAAGCACTCCGCCGCATTCATTTTCTTCACATTTTTCAATGGCATCCCGAACGTTATAGGAGAACGCCGAGGCCTTCCATAGGGCGGTGAAGCCCGCATCCGAAATATCCCGGCTCTCCGGAAGCATCTCACCGGTGAAGCTCGGGTGCGGCCAGTTGGAAGACAGACGGACGGAGCTGGTGTCCGCGAGCATGGAAAAACCCATCGAACGCATGCCACGCAGCTCGAGGGTGAATTCGAACGCGAGGCTCCCGGGATCGGCCATTTCGAGGTCGGGCAGCCTGGCGTGCATGCCCGCGGAGCTGCCGGGAAGATGGCTTCCCGGTTTGAAAGGGATCTCGTTGCCTTTCCAGCGAAGACCGGGCGGGCTGGCGATGCCCCGCTGATCCCGGACCGCCACGGAGAGGTATGGCGCTTCCAGGTGCAGGCTCCCCTCCTTCCACCCTGCCACCCGTTCGCGAAGAACCTGAAGATCAAAATCACCGCTGATTTTCAGGCTGATGGTATAGACCGGCACCTGAAAGATCCCCCGGTAGCGCAAGGTGCTTTGCAGATCGCCCAGAACATCCAGGCGGGTCGGAACCAGGCGCACGTTCCGCCGCAGGGTCTCCTGACGCTGGATTTCCCGTTCCTTTCCATCCTTGTCCGTGACGGTCTCCCGGATCGTGCCGGTAACCTGATAGGGTATGGTCAGGATGGGGCCGGCCAGCACCTGCATGCCCGGCCAGCTGGCCTCGATGCTGTCGTAGGCCTTCTGCCGCCAGCCTTCCCGCTCCTCCACCAGGTCGGCCATGATGGCTTGAGGGATCAGGAAGAGCAGGATCAGGGACCCGATGATGCCGATCTTGAGAATGAACCTGGTATTCATGATGCCTCCTTGTGGACACTTGGGAAACAGTCTACGATTTTTTTTATTCCGGAAAGCCGTTTTTTTCAACTTCATTGAAAACGCAGACCCACTCGGGACAGCGGCGGGACCGCCAGAGCGTGGCGAGGCGGAGGGCGCGTCCATTTGGGGTCGACGGGTCGGGATATCAGGGGCCGGAAGGGCCGCCGGTTGCCGGGCGGCGTAGGGTGGGGTGCCGGGAGCTTTTCCGGCGGGCCACCGGGGTGGGGAGGGTAGCCGGGCGCTTTTCCGGCGGACCACCGGGGTGGGGAGGGTAGCCGGGCGCTTTTCCGGCGGACCACCGGGGTGGGGAGGGCAGCCGGGCGCTTTTCCGGCGGGGCGCCGGGAGTCGGCCAGGTGCCGGGCGCATTTCCGGCGGGGCGCCGGGAGTCGGCCAGGTGCCGGGCGCATTTCCGGCGGCCGGGCGGGG
>PHBF01000098.1 GCA_002841905.1 Deltaproteobacteria bacterium HGW-Deltaproteobacteria-17 | reverse complement strand
GGTGAGCACGGCCGCGGCCGTGGCCGGGTTCATCGCGGCGGGCGTCTATGCGCTGTCGTGCATCCCGGTGTACCGCGCCCTGCGGCACCTGCCCACGATCGACACCGCGCAGTACCCGTATTTTTTCATGGGGGAAAAGGGCGCCGCCGCCGAGGAGAAGAACCTCTGGACGATCCTGGCCTACGGCTTCCGGCGCGACGTGATCCTCTTCCTGCACCTGATCTTCTCGCTGATCCCCTGCCTGTGGTGCATGTTCGCCCTCCAGTTCGTGATCAACGCCGGCATGGCCTTCATCACCTGGCTCGACGTCACCGTCAAGGCCCTGCGTAGGGCCTGAACAGGCCATCGACCACCTGATTGTCAATGCAATGCTTGATTATTGCGTGATCGTGAGCGTGTAGGTGTTCGCGGCGCGATGATAGCCGTCGACGAGGAGGTAATAGGTCGTCCCGGCGTTGAGCGTGCGCGTGATGACCTCGTTGTCGGACGTGGTGTAGGCCATGGCGATGGACGTCAGGAGGTTGCCCGCGTCGTACAGGTACAGATCCAGATCGCCGGCGGCGTTGGAGAACGACGCGGTGATCGTCACGCTGATGGTGGCCGCGGGCGTGAACACGAACCAGTCCTGGTAGGTCGGGCCGCAGATCGAGCCCTCCAGGGGCGTGCCGGCGGCGAGGTCCAGCCCGAAGGCGGTGGTCCACTGCACGTTGCCGCGGTCGTCCTCGACGCAGCCGCACGCGGCGTCCCCGTCGCAGGCGGTGTCGGCGCAGTTGATCTGGCCGTCGCCGTCGTCGTCGCCCGGGGTCAGGCAGAGCTCCTGCGCCACGCACAGTCCGTCGCCGGTGTTGCAGTACCGCGTGTCGCGACACTGCCAGTCGCGCCCGCAGCGGGGATTGCACACGTTCACGGTGGCCCCCGCGGGCATCGTGCACTGGTACCCGGAGCGGCAGTCGGAGGCCGAGGCGCAGGTCCTGGCGCACAGCCCGCTGCCGTCGGAGCCGGTCACGCACGAGGCGCCGTTGGGGCAGGGATTCATCGCGGAGCAGGCCCTGGTGCAGGCGCCGCCGGGCAGACCGTCGTCGAGCTCGGTGAGGCACTGTCCGCCGGTGACCGCGGAGCAGTCGGCGGCCACGCGGCAGGCCGCGCCGAGCACCCCGTCGTAGTCGAGGCAGTCGCGCTCGACGGCGCAGTCGGCGTCGGCGCAGTCCACGTCGCCGTCCCCGTCGTCGTCCACGGCGTTGGCGCAGAGCTCGGGCGCCGTGATGATGCAGTTCGGATCCAGCTCGCAGTCGGCGTCCGCGCAGTCCACGTCGCCGTCGCCGTCGTCGTCGACGCCGTTGTCGCAGCGCTCGGGGTCGGGGACGCAGGCAGGGTCTTCCCCGCAGTCGTCGTCGGCGCAGTCCACGTCGCCGTCGCCGTCGTCGTCGACACCGTTGTCGCAGGTTTCCACGTCCGGACCGCAGGCGGGATCCAGGTCGCAGTCGGGATCCTCGCAGTCGATCAGGCCATCCCCTTCATCATCGAGGCCGTCGGCACAGTCGTACTCCCAGGAGACACAGTTGGGGGGCTGGGAGCAATCGGGATCATCACAGTCGATCAGGTCATCTCCGTCGTCGTCGACGCCGTTGGCGCAGTCCTCGACCTGGGGGTCGTCGCACCACTGGGAGGTCCAGCAGTCCTGATCCTCGCAGTCGATGAAGCCGTCGTCATCATCATCGGCCTCATTGCCGCAGTCCTCGCGGTACTCGCACACGTCGGCGCAGTCCAAATCGTCGCAGTCGATGAAGCCGTCGTCATCGTCATCGGCCAGGTTGTCGCACTGCTCCACGGGCGTGACGTCACAGGCGTCGTCGTCCCAGCAGTCCTGATCCTCGCAGTCCACGTGGCCGTCGAGATCATCGTCGAGCTGGTTGTCGCAGCGCTCGGGGTCAATCCGGAGGTCGCTCCCGCGATCGCAGGAGAAAACGGTCAGCGTGAGGGGCAGCAGGATGCACAGGATGGAAACGCGTCTCATTTCTCACCTCGTTGTGGGATGGCCGGTGGTTGGCCTATCCGGAGTATAGGCGAGATTCCTCCAATTGCACCTGAAAATGTGGGGGGTTTGACGGGGGGACTATTCGGCGAACTTGAAACCGCAGAGCGTCTCGGAGATGTTGTACACCTGGCTGACCATGCCGTCGAGGTTGCTCAGGATCTCGATGAAGTACATCGAGCTCTCGGACTGGCAGAGCTTCTCCTGCAGACGGTGGAAGTGCTCCAGCTTGGCGTTGCGGATCGACTCCTTGATGCGACGTTTTTCGCTCTCGGCGTGCTTCATGTGCTCCTCGAAGTCGACCTCGACCTCCTCCTGGAGCAGGCGCATGGAGTATTCGTAAAACGCCTCAATCTCGTCGGCGAGCTGGCGGATCGTCTCCCGGGCCGGATCCGAAAGCTGGACGTGGTCGTCCTTCATGGTGGTATAGTTGCGCGCGGAGTTGAAGATGTAATCCGCGTACTTTTCCAGGTTGTGCGCGCACGTCATATAATTTCCCACCTTGACGGCCTCCTCGTGGGAGAGCGTCTGCTGGGACAGGGTGAGCAGGAACTTCGTGATCATCTTGCGGTAGTCGTCGATCATCTGCTCGCTGGCCTCGATCTTGGCCTGGGCCGTGCTGATGTCCCGCTTCTCCACCATGATGTCGTGGATGCGGATGGAGTTCTTTTTCACGCGCTGGGCCATGGCCAGCAGCTCCTTCTCGGACTCGATGATGCCCAGCGCCGGCGTCCTGATCAGGCCGCTGTTGATGTGGGCGAACTGCAGGGGGTTGACCTTCTCGGTCCGCTTGGGCTCGGGGATCATCCGTTTGACCAGGGTTGCGAGCATGCCCGTGAACGGCAGGAACAGGATGACGTACACCACGTTGAAGAGCGTGTGGGCCAGGGCGATGTGCCGACCGATGAAGGGCTTGCTGCCGATGGCGGCGTCGTAGGCGCCGGCGTCGGTCGCCGTGCGGATCAGGAAGTCCGGATCCCCCGGGATCATGGCGTCGACCAGATGAACGAACGGATAGAAGATCATCAGCGTGAGGATGACGCCCAGGACATTGAACAGCGTGTGGGCCAGCGCGGCGCGGCGCGCGTTGTGGTTGGCGCCGATGGCGGCGAGGATGGCCGTGATCGTCGTGCCGATGTTGATGCCCAGGACCAGCGCGATGGCGCCCTGGAACGTCAGCATGCCCTGCATGGCCAGGGCGATGGTGATGCCCGTGGTGGCCGAGGAGGACTGCACGATCAGGGTCGTGACCGTGCCGATGAGCACGCCCAGGAGCACGCTCCCGTAGGTGGCGCCGTCGACGCTCATGAACAACTCGACGAAGCCCGGCTCGTTCCTCAGCGGCGCGAACCCCGCGGACATGATGCTCATGCCCAGAAAGAGCATGCCGAAGCCGAAGATGATCTCGCCCCAGTATTTCCAGGTGTCGTTGGGTCCCACGAAGCGGACCAGCACGCCGGTGCCGATCAGCGGCAGGCTGTAGGAGACGATCTTCAGCGTGACGATCCAGCCCGTGACGGTGGTGCCGATGTTGGCGCCGAGGATCACGCCGATGGCCTGGGAGACGTTGAGCAGCTCGGCGTTGACGAAGCCCACGACCATCACCGTGGTGGCGGAGCTGGACTGGATGATGGCCGTCACCAGGAATCCGATGAAGACGCCCATGAACCGGTTGGAGGTCAGGAAATGCAGGATTTTTCGCAGGCGTGAACCGGCCACCTTCTGCATCCCCTCGGACATGAACTTCATGCCCAGCAGGAAGAGGCCGAGGCCACCGAAAACGTCAAAAAAAATCTTGGTCCAATGCATGGGCTTCTCCGGAAGGTCGCCGATCGATCTGTGCCGGGAGCCCGGATGACCCGGTCCGACCTCGATCCGGCGAACTTGTATCACAAGTCGCAGGAGGGAACAACCATCGCAACTTATTTTTTATATGCCGCCTTGAGCAGGGTCAAGGTCATTCATCGGAAGGGAACAGACGGAACGGGTCCGTCGGCGGGATTCTACTTGGTGACCGGAGCCATGTCGCCGGCGCCGTCCTTGCCGCACGCGCAGTCCTTGCCACAGGCACAGTCCTTGGCCCCGGCGCCGTCCTTGCCACAGGCGCAGTCCTTGCCACACGCGCAGTCCTTGGCCCCGGCGCCGTCCTTGCCGCAGGCGCATTCCTTGCCACAGGCGCAGTCCTTGCCGCAGGCGCAGTCCTTGGCCCCGGCGCCGTCCTTGCCGCACGCGCAGTCCTTGCCGCACGCGCAGTCCTTGCCACCGGTGCAGCCGGTGCAGCCACCGGCGGCGGCCGGCGCGTCCTTGTGATGGGGGCAGCCGGCGTGGGGCGTCGCGGCCGGATCCGTGGGCGCCGCCTGGCCATCCTGGTGATGGGGGCAGCCGGCGTGGGGCGTCGCGGCCGGATCCACGGGGGCGGGCATGTCGACGGGCGCGGCCGCCGGATCCATCGGGGCCTCGGGGGTGACGGCCATGTCCACCTTCTCGGGGGCGGCCGGCTCGGACTTCTTCTCGGATTTCGTGCAGGCGGTGCTCCAGGACATCGCCACCAGAAGGACGGAAACAATATATAAACGGTTGAACATGTGGGTGAACTCCTGTGGAGGAAAGCCGCGTCATTGCAGCCGACCTGGCGCCATCATATAGCGAAATTCCCGTCCGTTTTCAAGGATGATTCATACAAAATCAGTATGAATTACGCCTCAGGGTGGGCGCCCATCCCGGGATCCAGGGCGCGGATGCGCTCCAGCGTGGGCGGATGGGAGGCGTGCAGGATCACGCTCAGTGGATGGGGCGTCAGGTTGGAGAGGTTGTCCATGGACAACTGGCGCAACGCACGGGCCAGTCCGGCCCCGCCGCCCATCGCGTCGGCCGCGAACCGGTCCGCCTGACGCTCGTGATGTCGCGACAAGGCATTCCCCAGCATCGACAGCACCAGCTGCAGCGGCGTGAGCAGCAGACCAAACAGCACCAGCCCCACATGAAACGACGGCGCCGGGACCCCGAAGGCCGAAAACAGCGGCGCCGAGGTGACGAAACGGGACAGGAGATACAGCAGCGCCCCGGCCTGCACCTGTGCCAGCACCGTGCCGATGAGGATGTGGTGCCGCTTGTAGTGCCCGATCTCGTGGGCCGTGATCGCGAGGATCTCCCCGGGAGCGTGCTTCTCCAGCAGGGTGTCGAACAGCACGATGCGCTTCCTGGCCCCGAAACCTGTGAAGAAGGCGTTGCTGCGCGCGCTGCGGCGGGATCCGTCCATGACGAAGACCTCCCGCAGGGGAAAGCCGGTGCGACGGGCCAGCGCCTCCAGGCCGTCCCGCAGCTCCCCCTCGGGGAGCGGCCAGAACCGGTTGAACAGCGGCAGCAGCAACACCGGAGCCAGGTACTGCAGAAAGAGCGAGACCAGGAGGAAGAAGCCGAACGCCCACAGCCACGCCGCCTCCCCGGTCCAGAGGAAGAAGGCGATCAGCGCCGCGAGCAGGCCGCCGCCGAGCACGACGCCCAGCACCAGCCCCTTGAGGCGGTCGAGCACGAAGGTCCGGGGCGTGGTGCGGTTCAGGTCGTACCGTGCGTCGAGCACGAAGGTGCTGTACCACTCGAACGGCAGGGTCATCACCGAGGACGCCGCCACCAGCCCGCCGATGAAGGCGAGCCCGGCGGGCACGGGATGGGTGAACCATCCACCGGAGACGCGCTCCCACCACGCAAAGCCGCCGGCCAGCCAGAACGTCAGGAGCACCGCGAAGTCCCAGCCTGCCACCCACGTCGAGAAGCGGATGCGGTCCCGCGTGTAGGCCTGCATGCGGGCGTAGCGCTCCGGCGGACACACCGGCCCGAACTCCGGCGGCACCTCGGGCGAGAGGCGGCGCAGGGTCAGCCACGCCGACAGCCGCTCGAGCGCGAAGTGCAGCACCAGCGTGATGAGGATGATCCAGAAATAGGCGTTGCGTTCCATCGTGGCCCTGCTTCCGGCCTGACCTTATTCGGTATAGTCGTTGCGGCGCAAGCTGAATTTGGCTAGGATACCGGCGGACCCACCGGCGTCGCCCGGCTCCGGAAGGAAGTGTGAACCCATGTCCCTGCTGTTGCTGCTGAGCCTGCTGCTGACCAACCCCGAAAACCCCGCCGTGGCGCCTCCGGGGTTCGAGGAATACACCAACCCGGGCGTGTCGGTCCATGCCATGGCGATGGAGGAGCACGCCGACACCCCCGTCCCGCGACGGATCTACAACTATGTGCCCGGCGTGCCCCGCGCCCTCACCCGCGTCGTCTACGGCTACCTCCCCTACTGGATCACGGACACCTCCCAGATCCGGTGGCAGGACCTGTCGCACCTGGGCTACTTCTCCCTGGAGATGAACACCTCCGGCAACATCACCAATGATCACGGCTGGCCCGATCTGGCGCTGGTGCAGACCGCCCATGCCGCCGGCGTGGACGTCGAGGTCGTGTTCACCCTGTTCGGGGACGCCAGCATCGACTCCCTGCTGAACGACGCCACCGCCCGGGGCACGGCCATCACCAACATGGTCAACGCCATGGAGGCCGGCGGCGCCGACGGCATCAACATCGACTTCGAGTTTGTCCCAAGCTCCGCCCGCACCGCCTTCGTCATGTTCCTGCAGGCCCTGCGCAACGAGCTCAACAACCGCGGCCACATCAACGCGACGATCTCCTTCGCCGGACCGACCTCGGTCACCGACGGGCTGGACTTCCCCGCGATCTTCCAGGTCCTCGACTATTATTTCATAATGGCCTATGGTTACCACTGGAGCGGATCAACCTATGCGGGCCCCACGGGCAAGCTGCGCGTGACCTCGGCGTGGAGCCCGGCCGGTTCGCTGTCCCTGTTGCGCACCCTGGCCAACATCGGCGCCGCCGTGGGCGAGGACATGCGCCACAAGATCATCGCCGGCCTGCCGCTGTACGGCCGCGAATGGACCACCGCCGCGGGCACCTGGCCCTCGACGGCCAGCACGCACATCGGCTCGGTCACCTATGCCGCCGCGCGTGCCCTGATCGCGGGCGGCAAGACCCGTTCCTGGGACGCCGGCATCTGCAACCCGGCCATCATCTGGCAGGAGGGCGGCGTGTGGCACCAGGTCTGGTACGATGACGAGCAGAGCCTCGCCTGCAAGTTCGAGCTGGTCCGGCAGCAGAACCTCGGCGGCATGGGCTACTGGGCGCTGGGCTACGACAATGGCTACTCCGAGGTGTGGGACACCCTCGAGGCCCACTTCGCGGCCCCGACGCCCCTGGGCGAAGGCAGCCGGGACAACCCGATCCCCATCACCTCGTTTCCATACTCCGACACCCGCGACACGGCCACGGGCGGCTTCAGTTACTTCAATTATTACAGTTGCCGCACCGATCTGGCCGAATACGGCAGGGAGTTCGTCTACCAGATCGACGTCTGCCAGCCCGGTTCCCTCACCGCGACCGTGCCCGACGATCCGAACATCGATCCGGACATCCACCTGCTGACGGGGCTCCGTGAAGACACCTGCATCGCCCGCGCCCACCTGACCTTCACCCAGGCCCTGACGCCGGGCCGCTACTATCTCACGGTGGACACCTACGTCGAGAACTCCGTCGAGCTCGACGGCCCCTACACCCTCGACGTGAGCTACACGCCCAGCGGCGGCACCCCCTGCCCCGGCGGCACCACCTGCTCGGCAGGCCAGTGCGTTTGCGAGGGCGGCCTGGCCTGGTGCGCCAACTCCTGCGTCGACACGACGACCAGCGCCCAGCACTGCGGCGGCTGCAACATCCCCTGCGCCGCGCCCAACACCTGCGTCGACGGCGACTGCCTCGGCGAACAGCCCGACGCCGGCCCCGACGCCGACACCGACGCCGACGTGGACGCCGACGCCGGCCCCGACGCTGACACCGACGCCGAGGTCCCCTGCGACACCTGCACCACCACCACCAAATGCGCCTGCCGCTCGGCCGGCTCCGGATCCGCGCCCTTCCCCACGGGCCTGTTCCTGATCGCCCTCCTCCTGGGCGTGTTCCTGCGCCGTCCCCGCTGAAGAGAAGAATCTGGATCAACCACGGAACACGCGGAATACTCGGAAGGGTAGCGACCATGAATCCGTGTGTTCCGTGTGTTCCGTGGTAAAAAATCTTTCTTCTCCATCTTCTTCTCTTCTTCTTTTTCCCTTCTCTTCTCTCCCCTTGACACTCGGGCTGTTTCGTAGCCTGATCATCGGCAACGGTTTTTTCCAAGGAGGAACAACATGAGAAAACTGCTATTGTCTACCATTCTCGTAGGATTTGTCGTCGCCGGCTGTCGCGGCGAGGAGGACGGCAGCCTGCCGCGCCGGACGGTGCAGAGCGACCTGCCGATCACGAAGGTGGTGCTGTACCAGAACGGGGTGGGCTACATCGAGC
>PHBF01000097.1 GCA_002841905.1 Deltaproteobacteria bacterium HGW-Deltaproteobacteria-17 | reverse complement strand
ATCCAACTGGCAGACCCCGTCGACGCCGCCCTCCTGGCAGGCCTCCCACTCGGTCTTGCCCTCGCAGGCGGTGCTCGGCGCCCCCGGCACCACGGCGAAGCGGACGGCCTCGCCCCAGACCCCCGACGCGTCGCGGGTGATGGCGTAGATCTCATTCGTGGAGCCGACGATGTAGAGCGACAGGTAATCCGGCGAGAACGAGATCCCCGCCGGGGCGAAGGGCAGCCCCGTGATCACGGTCACAACCTTTCCCGTGCGCGGGTGCACCCGGCTCACCGCGCCCCGGCTGCTCTCGGCGACGTAGATGGTGTCGTCGCGGTCGACGCTGAGGCCATGCGGGAAGTCCAGGTGCTCCACCAGGATGCGGGACTCGCCGCCGGGATACACCAGCACCAGCTTGCCGCGGCCGCTGTCGGCCACGACCAGCTCCCCGGTGGAGAGGTACGCCAGGCCGCGGGCGGTCCTGACCACGCCCTCGGCCAGCACGGAGACGGTCCCGTCATGGGCCCGGCGGACCACGTTGCCCTGGCGGTCCACCGTCACGGCCCGGCCCTCCCGGTCGAGGACGAACTCGGAGTCGTCGAACACGTGGGAGGTGACGTGGGCATCGTCGATCCAGATCCGCGCGGGTTTGGGCAGCTCTGCCGCCTCCTGGCACACCGCCGGCGGCACCCAGGGCCCGGCCTTCTTCGCCGGATCATCGCAGCCGGTGGAGCCCACAAGCGCCAGACATGCCAGCGTGGACGCGCAGCAATAATAAAATCCCAAGAAAAATTGAGGTGTTTTCATGATTCGGAGTTCCTCCGGCCCGGAGAATCCCACGAATTCGGTCCGTGTCAAGTCGGAAACCGACCCACCGCCGGGGGGGGTCAACAATGAGTCGCAAGCCCCTCCACCAAGTTTGCAATGAGCTCCTCCACAGAGGCCGCCAGATTGGCCCCTATATCCAGGGACAGTTGACGCACGCGCACTCCTGAGGCTCCGATCACCTCGTTCAGCGGGCCCGGAAGCCTGACCGGATACACCAGCACGGCTTCCGCGCAGCCCAGGGCGGCGGCATATGCCAGCACCTGCTCCACATCATGGGACCCGGAACTCATCTGGGTCTTGTACTTGGTGTCGAGCACGGCCAGAACCCTGTTCGTAGCGGGGTCACGCAGCACCAGGTCGAAACGGAAGGCCCACCGCCGGGACTCTCCGAACGGCAGATGCTGCTGGGCCTTCACCTGGAAACGCCCGGCCAGACCGTGCTCCAGGCTTTGCGCCACGAAGCGCTCGAACAGGCTTGGCATGTTGATCAGAAACGGGAGCATCCTGCGGTCTCCAAAGGCATGGGCTGGGGCCATGTGCTCCAGAAAGAACCGACAGAGCCCGTGGAGCCGGGCATAATCCTCGTTGAGCCGATGGTAGACGCGACCCACGCAGTCCTTGGACGTACAGGGCACCAGGGAAACCTCCCCTTCGAGCGTGCGAACCAGCTCATCCACCGAACGGCGCTGCTCGCGGCCGAGGCACGCACCGCGGGCGATCACCCACAGGGTCCACGTCAGGATCCGGTTCTCCGCGTTGTCGGCGGTGTGTTCTTCAAAACGACAGGGAAGCCGGACGCCCGACGGACGGCGGAGCGACGCCGTGGTGTCGATATTCCCGCGGACTGCCATGAGTTCCTCGGAGCGGGCCTCGTAGGTGCGGTACAACCCCAGTCGCAGGCGGTGACGGACCCCGGCCACGAGCTGGCGCACCAACAACTGCAACAGACCTTCGATCCGCCCGACATGAACCTCTCCCGGATACCATCGAAGCTCGCGCCCATCGGAGTGCACGAAGTCGAGCATGGCAAAGAGGTTGGCCAGGGGAACCTTGGGTGTAATGTGCAACTGGAGTCCACCGGGCAACTCGAGATGCCCCACCATGGAGCGGGCCGTGAGAATCCATCTCCGGCGGCTTCCCCCGAAGGGCCAGCGAACCTCCAGGCAGTCACCGTGCTCTCGTTCGATCCACAGCGCCTGCGCCTCGGTCAACCGTTCCTCCGGCAGCTCGATGCTGCTGCTCTCCCGGAGCTCCAGAACGTCCACGGACATCGTCACAGCTCCAGCCGGAGCTTCTCCCACCGGAAACGATCGACAAGATCCGGCCGGTCGAAGAAGTACTCCTCCAGGTAGGTCTCGAGCTCCATGTGCCAGATGTCCTCCAGGTGGGTGGGCAGGTCAGGGCCAAGGAAATAGGAGATGCCCACGGAGAAACTGGGGTTGGCGATGGCTTCGTTGATCTCCTGCAAGACGGAGACAAGGTCGTCGGGGGACCACCCTTTCGCTTTCAAATGGGAGCGCAACAACGCATAGTCGGGTTCAAGCTGCAGAAAGACGAAGCGGCGGCGAAGCGCGTGGTCCACCAGCGCGATGGAACGATCCGCCGTGTTCATGGTGCCCAACAACACGACGTTCTCCGGGATCGCCAGCGTCTTTCCTCCTGACAGCGGGATGTGCTGATCACGGTATTCCAGCAGGAACATCAACTCCCCGAAGACCCTGGCCAGGTTGGCGCGGTTGATCTCGTCGAGGATGAGAACACACGGATCCGTGGTCTGCGAAGCCCGTTCACAAAACTGGAGAAACCGGCCGGGCTCCATCCGGTACTGGAGCTGGCCGCCCTCCATCATCACCGGTCGGAGCCCCTGCACGAAGTCCTCGTAGGTGTAACCGGGGTGGAACTGCAGCAGTTCGACGAAACCGGCGCCTCCTCCGACGAGCACCCGCGCCAGATGCCTGGCCACATGCGTCTTTCCCGTGCCAGGAGGACCGTAGATGATGGCCTGCCCCTTGCGATCGATGGCGCGCAACCAGCGCGCGAGTCGCTCCTCCCCCAGGCCGGTGTCGCGGGCGCAGTCCGCCAGGCTGTAGGTGAGGTTGAGCTCGGAGTCGAACTCGGCGGACTCGATCCTGGCCGCGATCTCCTCGAATTTTTCCTCCGACAACTCCAGCAGGGTGCGCATCCAGCCATCCTCATCCACGGCGATGGCCGGGGACACCGGCGTCCATTCGACCCCGAGCCGGTGCCCGTGACGCTCATCGACAAAATGGTACGAGCGCGTCACGGTGCCCACGCCCACGACCTCGTACTTGCCGCGGTTGGCCACGATACGGTCGCCGGGACGAATCCGTGAGAAGTTCCAGACCTGCCTCGGGCCGACCTTGCCCCATTCGGGGTGCTCCGCGAGCGCCTCATGCAACCGCACCTCGAACGCCTTGGCATCCAGACCCGACACGTCGCCGAGCTCGGTCCAACCCACACTGGCGATCCCCTGGGCCAGCCATCGCTGCCACTCCTTGGCGCTGTGCCCCGGAGAGATCTTGTAGTACCGGACCCCCCCGGAGGCCACCCCGTCTCCTGTCCGATACACGGCATCCTCCTCCAACGCCCGGGCGGGCACCGCCTTCTCACGCTTCTCCCGAAGGGCCACATACCAGTGTGTGAACGTGTCGAACAGATCGGCCGGACGCCCGGCGTACGCGGGGAGGCCCAGGTTCTCATCCAGCTTCGAACAGATGGCCAGGAGCGTGCTGTTTGTTTTGGGATAGTGCCGGACCGGTTGATGGAAGTGCTCACCGGTCAAATCCGCGAGGGTCCGGAAGGTCTTGTTGTTGACGATGCAGAAGTGTTCCGGTGCCAGGGCGTGAAGGATAGGCGACAGCGTCCCGCTCTGAAAGCCCTTGAGGTCCGGGACATCCGAGAACCAGTCGCAGTGCTCCTGGAGACCGCGGGGATCCTCGATGCATCGACGCACGAACTCGAAGAGGGTGTCGGCCACCCGTTTCCAATCCCCTGGACGGACCCAACCGATCCCTTCATACTTCTTCTGGACCTCCCCTGCGAACGTCGGTGCCGTCGAGACCCAGGCATCCCGTGCCCGATTGGCTGCCGTGTCGGCATACGGGAGGAGCCACAACAGCACGAGCTCGGTGGTGTCTTCGCCCGCCGCCCGCCGCCTGACCAGCTCCGGCCAATGGTCCTTCGCGACCCGCATCTGATCCAGGTAACTTCCGTAGTGCTTCCTGCCCGTCTCCGTCTCAAGGTACTCCGTGACGAAGCGGCCCATGTGCGCCTTGATCCGATCCATGATGGTCGTGAGATCCTGCATGTTCATCCTCCACGGTGGTTCGAGCCTGCAAGGATGTTGCCATCGGAAGGAACCCGATGCAATCGGATTGTTTATCATTGGATTTGCTGGCCGATTTGACTCGAATATATTGCTTCAATCCACGCTCCCCCGCGGGGGAGCGACGGGCGACGGCAATGATCCCGCCGTGGTAGTCGTTGTTTCAATCCACGCTCCCCCGCGGGGGAGCGACATCGCTTCCAGTCTGCTCGCCGATGCGGACACAGGTTTCAATCCACGCTCCCCCGCGGGGGAGCGACGGAGTTGATGTCAGGTAGGAAGGCGCCGACACGGGTTTCAATCCACGCTCCCCCGCGGGGGAGCGACCTCGCCTGCGACTCATGGAACGCCGTGTCGATGTTTCAATCCACGCTCCCCCGCGGGGGAGCGACGCGAGTACGTCATGAAGCAACTGAGCGTATACATGTTTCAATCCACGCTCCCCCGCGGGGGAGCGACCCACTTCGGATCCCCTGAAGGGCAAGACAACCGTTTCAATCCACGCTCCCCCGCGGGGGAGCGACTACTGGTTTGCGCACAATCTCACGCGCTACCCAGTTTCAATCCACGCTCCCCAGCGGGGGAGCGACATCGCGGCCACGCGGGTCCGGCGCCTGGTCAAGTTTCAATCCACGCTCCCCCGCGGGGGAGCGACCTCACAAGCGTGATCGGATCTGGATCCATGGAGTTTCAATCCACGCTCCCCCGCGGGGGAGCGACAAATACAAACGGATAGGAGTAGACATGCAATCGTTTCAATCCACGCTCCCCCGCGGGGGAGCGACACCCGCGTGCCCGCCACCGTCGACGCCCCATCCGGGTTTCAATCCACGCTCCCCCGCGGGGGAGCGACGACCGGTGGATCCAGTGGATGCTGGAGGAGCGTGGTTTCAATCCACGCTCCCCCGCGGGGGAGCGACGCATCGCGGTGTATCAGGTGTTTGGGATCGTCGCCGTTTCAATCCACGCTCCCCCGCGGGGGAGCGACAGTCCGGGCATGCTCAAAAACTACCTGATCGCAGTTTCAATCCACGCTCCCCCGCGGGGGAGCGACACCCACCGGGCGCGTCCGCCCGGCGACACGATGCGTTTCAATCCACGCTCCCCCGCGGGGGAGCGACGCAGCACCGAGATCGCAGGCTCTATCCTGCGAAGTTTCAATCCACGCTCCCCCGCGGGGGAGCGACAGAGCGCCTCGGAGGTGTCCGAGAAGTAGTAGGGGTTTCAATCCACGCTCCCCCGCGGGGGAGCGACATGGACGTTCCGTTGTCGCCACATCCTGGACGCCTGGTTTCAATCCACGCTCCCCCGCGGGGGAGCGACCACTTCGGAATGGGCATATAGCAAAATCATAGGTTTCAATCCACGCTCCCCCGCGGGGGAGCGACCCGAGTGAGTCACGGCCTCAGCCTGGTGATCCGCGTTTCAATCCACGCTCCCCCGCGGGGGAGCGACCGGACGCAGCCCCGGCGGCCATGCCCGAGCCCTGTTTCAATCCACGCTCCCCCGCGGGGGAGCGACACTGCAGATCCAGGCGGCGGCCTGCCCTTACACGTTTCAATCCACGCTCCCCCGCGGGGGAGCGACGAATAAAAATCAACAGTAAATAGATATTCACGTGTTTCAATCCACGCTCCCCCGCGGGGGAGCGACGACGATGTCGAAACCGTAGGTGTTCAAAAGCAGTTTCAATCCACGCTCCCCCGCGGGGGAGCGACGGTCCCGGACCACTGGGTCCCCACGATGAGCAAGTTTCAATCCACGCTCCCCCGCGGGGGAGCGACTTGTTGCAACCATGACACTTTTTGAGTGTTCTCGTGTTTCAATCCACGCTCCCCCGCGGGGGAGCGACGACTTTTCATCATGAGCCGAAGGAATGTTTCCATGTTTCAATCCACGCTCCCCCGCGGGGGAGCGACGGAAGTTTACCCCTCCGGCGGTTCCATGGGCGTGTTTCAATCCACGCTCCCCCGCGGGGGAGCGACCTTGATTTCCGTCTCTTCTACGGTCTCGTCCCAAGTTTCAATCCACGCTCCCCCGCGGGGGAGCGACCCCAAAAGATTGTGCAGGATGATCCCGAATTTTGGTTTCAATCCACGCTCCCCCGCGGGGGAGCGACGGCAAAAACTGAAACCAGTGGAGGACGAATCATGTTTCAATCCACGCTCCCCCGCGGGGGAGCGACGCACCCAACACAGGCGTTAGACTGAGGTACAATTGGTTTCAATCCACGCTCCCCCGCGGGGGAGCGACTTTACGAGCAGTTCTACATGCCGATTCTTCTTTTGTTTCAATCCACGCTCCCCCGCGGGGGAGCGACCTTGGCCAGTGTAACCACTTGAAATGAAAAAGGAAAAGAGGTTCTTTCCGCGAACCTCGCAAAAACTGGATCCAACTATGGGGTTTTTGAAAAGAGCATTTCCAAAACAGTTGATTCCACAAGGGTTTTCAACGCCCGCGAACCCCGAACCGGAAAACAGGCGAAAAAGGCCTGCGCTGCCAGGGCTTCCTGGCGCCCCGGTGAAAAACAAGCCCGGGGTTCGCGGGCTAGATGATCAATGGTTCATCAGGCGATGGGGACTTCACCTTGCCGATGTGCTCCACCTTGTGTTCCCAGTTGGAACCCAGGTGGTAAAACCGCACGCTGTCTTCGACCAGGTCGATGACGCGCAGCAGGGTGGCCCGCAGCACCACCCACTGGGCCGGATCCATCTGGCACTCGAAGACCGAGTTCTGCACCCTGTGGCCGTACTTCTGACAAACCTTGGCGACGTGCCTGAGGCGGCGCGGGCCGCCCGGATCGTCGGTTTTCACGTCGTAGGTCACCAGCACAAACATGACGAACTCCTCATTTCAGCACAAACGGCGGATAGGCGTCCAGGTCGCCGCGCAGGTGGCGGGCCAGCAGCAGCGCCTGCAGATGGAACACGAAGCCCAGCGCCACCTTCTCCCCGAGGAACGGGTGCGTCAGTTCTTCTTTCTTGCGCTCCTGATACGCCACCAGGACGGCCTTGCGCGTCGCGTCGTCCATGGTGACGCCCGACTCCTCCAGGAGAAAACCGCCGGCCTTCACCTTGCCCAGGTTCACCAGCGACAGGACCAGACGGTCCGCCACGATGGGGCGGAACTCCTCCATCATGTCCAGCGCCAGCCCGGGGCGCCCGGGGCGGTCGCGATGCAGGAACCCCACCTGGGGATCCAGGCCGACGCCCTCGAGCGCCGAGCGCACGTCGTGCATCAGAATGGTGTAGACGAACGATAGCATGCAGTTGATCCGGTCCCGGGGCGGTCGCCGGTTGCGGCCGTCGAAGGAGAAGTGGGACCGATCCGTGGTGATCAGTTGGTCGAACACGTCGAAGTAGGCCGACGCCGCGTCCCCCTCCACCCCTCGCAGGGAATCCAGGTTCTGGGGAGCCTCCAGGTGCCGCTGCGCGATCTTCAGCCGCTCGACGGCGTCCTCCATCCGGGGCCGGTCCAGCTTGTCACCGTGGTCCCGCAGGGCACGCTGCAGCACGGTCCGGCTGTTGAGGAGCTTGCCCGTCAGGAAGGAGCGCGCGACCGCCGGGGCGGCCTCGGCGTCGTCGGAGGCCCGGTACTGCGCCTTGCGCAGGAGCACGTTGCCGGAGACCGGGCCCTGCACGCGGGCCAGGAAACGGCCGTATTCGCTGAGAAAGGTGATCCCCACCTGATTCTCCGCGCAGAAGCCCATCAGGGGCGGGCTCACCAGCACATTGCCGAAACACACGATGCCGGCGATGGACAGCACCGGCACCCGCAGTTTGATCTCCTTCTCGACGCGCACCACCACGGCCTCGGACTCGAGGTGCAGGTAGGCGCCCTGGGTGGTGACGAACAGCGTGTTCAGGTGCTTTTTCATTCGTCCCCCTTCAGACAGGAGGCCAGGTAACGGCTTCCCTCTTTCGGACTCTGGGTCTTTTTGGGCAGGCACCACGGGTTGAGGCTGCAGCTCTCGCAGGCCTTGGAATACACCGCCGGCGGCGTGATGCCGTGGTCCACGATCTCGCGGAAACGGGCCACGGCCGCCTCGGTCCTGGCGCGCAGCGCTGCGTCTAAAAAGACCACCTCGCGCTTGCGCGTCTTGCCGTAGAAGATGGCGCCCTGCGGCACCGCAACGCCGTGCATCTCCTCCAGGCACAGGGCCTGCGCGCACAGTTGCACGCGGTCGCAGTCGTCGAGCTTCTTCGCGCCGCGCTTGTACTCGACTGGGTACGGAACGGCGTCCTCCCACTCCACCAGGTCGGCGATCCCCCGCAGCCCCAGCCGAAGGGACACGACCG
>PHBF01000096.1 GCA_002841905.1 Deltaproteobacteria bacterium HGW-Deltaproteobacteria-17 | reverse complement strand
GGACGCTGGAGGCCGGGCCCGCGAGCCTGCTGTTGCCCGCCGGGGCGTCCATCGCGGTGCTCGCGGAGGGGACCTCTGCGGTCGGGGCGACCGCGGTCGGGACGACCGGCGACGGAGGATGGGGCGCGCCCGAGGCCGCCAGCGAGCGGCTGATCCGGGTGCTGCGGGCCCGCGGGTTCACCGTGCGCCGCATCACGGCCGCGGAGCTCGGGACCTGCGGCGAGACCTATGTGCTGCGGCTGCAGGCGGGCTTTGATGAGCGGGACGTCCGGGGCGGCGACGCGGATGAGCCGCGGCAGGTCGTCACCGTGGAGTTGACGGAGACACGCACGCGCAGGGTCCTGGGACGCACCCGGATGCTCCTCACCTTCGAGGGACCGTCCATCGACGGCCCCAGCGCCGAGGACCTGGTCGTGCGCCGGACCCTGGGGTGGCTGGAGATCCGGGGAACCCTCGAACCCTGGCGGCCCGCGCCGCGGCGCAGCGGCGGCTTCTTCATGGAGACCACCAACACCACGGCCCTGGTCACGCGCAAGACGGTCAAGCAGGACATCCCCTATTACCGGGCCCGCACCGACTGGGAGTCCCTGAGCCTCCAGAGCCTGGCCTACGGACTCGCGTTCGGCTTCGAGGGCACGCCGCTGGAGATGAACCTGTCCTTCTTCGTGCACGACAGCCTCACCCAGGACAAGACCTCCGGCGGAGGCCTGCAGTTGGGGCTTGAGTGGGAGTTTCCGTCGGTCCGCCCGGTGAAGACCACGATCTGGGGTCGCGGCACCGCCGGACTGTTCAATATCGAGGGCAACAGCGGCATGATGTGGCGGCTCACCGCCGGCGCCGGCCTGAGCTGGTCGCCGTGGGCGTTCTTCCGGCTGTACGCCCGCGCCGGACTGGGCGGCCAGTGGCTCGACACCGTGGACCTGGACGTCACCTGGGACCGCCCCCGCGACCTCGGGCTCGACAGTTTCGTGGTCCAGCTCGACGCCGGCGTCAGCCTCAACTGGTGAAACCGGGCGTTGGCCGAAGGCGTGCGTCGGTTGGCCGAAAGACGCTGGCGTGCGGCGGAGAACGGCGTCAGATTGCCGTTAGCAAGGAGGTGTGACGATGTTTCACACGATGCACGACGACAATCACGGGAACGACAACCACGAGAAAAGCACCTTCACCACGACCTGCGCCGACAACTGCGGGAGCGACGAGCGCACGGGGGGCGTCTTCATGGGCGGCGCGTTCATCCTGGCGGGCACGGCCTTCCTGGTCGAGCACCTGGGGTACCTGCCCGACGGGATCGCCTCGGCTTGGTCCCTGTGGCCGGCGCTGCTGATCTGGGGAGGCGTGGTCAACTTCCTGCTGCTGGGCCGCGGCGGCAGCTTCTGCTGGGGCGTGGGCCTGCTGGGCGCGGGCGCGGTCTTCGGCGCCGAGAACCTGGGATACCTAGACCTGCGCTGGGGCGTCCTGTGGCCGGTGCTGATCATCGTCGCCGGATTCATGATCGTGTGGGGGACGTTCTTCTCGCGGAAGAAGCACCACAAAAAGGACGGTCAGCAGATCGAGACCGGCCGGTTCGAGACGAACATCGTCATGGGCGGCCGCGAGGACACGGTGACCTCCCGGGAGTTCGAGGGCGGGGCGGTCTCCTGCGTCATGGGCAGCCTGGAGCTGGATCTGCGCGACGCAGAGATCCGGGGAGAGGAGGCCGTGCTCGACATCAAGCTGGTCATGGGCGGCGTCACCCTGTTCGTGCCCCCGCACTGGGAGATCGTCTCCCGCTGCTCGCCGGTGCTCGGAGAGATCGAGAACAAGGCACGCAAGGCGGCGGCCCCGCGCCAGGAAGGGCGCCCCGTCAAGCGCCTGATCCTCCAGGGCACCATCATCATGAGCGGCATGGAGATCCGGCTGTAGAGAGGCAACCCGATGGAACGCACCTGGTTGAACCGGAACCTGATCCCGTACTACCTGGGATGGATTCCCATGGCCGTGATGGTCGCCATGCTGCTGCTCAACCGCGGCAACGGGCCGGCGTTCGCCATCGTCGTGAGCCTGCTGTTCTGCCTGCCCATGGCCGCCGTCGGCGCCGGGGCGCGGTTCATGTGCCGGGCGCTCCCCCTGAAGCGGCAACGCATGGGGATCGTGCTGGCGTCGGTGCTGGCCTCGGGCGTGCTGTTCTCCGGGCTCTGGAACGGGCTCTTCATGCTGGTGCTGCGGGTGACGCGGCTGCGCACGACCGATCAGATCGACGCCATGGCGCTGGAGTTGTTCCTGCTGGGTGTCGCGGCGTTCATCTTCACGCTGCTGTACCACTACCTGGTGGAGGCGGCCGAGCAGGTGCGCCGGGCCCGGCACAACGAGGACCAGGCGCTGGTCCTGGCCGGCGAGGCCCGGCTGCGGGCGCTGCGGGCCCAGGTGAACCCGCACTTCCTGTTCAACAGCCTCAACTCGGTGGCCGCGCTCATCGGCGCCGAGCCGGCCGCCGCCCGCGAGATGGTGGTGCGCCTGGCGACGTTCTTCCGCGCCACGATCGCCGCGGGCCGGCAGGAGTCGATCCCGCTGGCCGAGGAGCTGGCGCTTCTGCGCAACTACCTGGAGATCGAGAAGGTGCGCTTCGACGAGCGGCTGGTGGTGGAGGAGCAGGTCGACCCCGCGCTGCTGCCCCTGGCGTGGCCGCCGCTTTTGCTGCAGCCCCTGGCGGAGAACGCCGTGAAGTACGGCGTGTCGTCCTCGTCCGGGCCGGTGCGGATCGTGCTCACCGGTGCGCTGGAGCCGGAGTATGCGGTGCTGAGCATCCACAACAACTTTGATCCGGCCGGCCTCCCGCCTCCCGGGACGGGCACGGGGCTCGCCGCCACGCGCGAGCGGTTCGAGCGGTTCTTCGGCGAGGGCGCGACCATGACCGTCGATGCCGAAGCCGGGGGGTTCCGGGTCACCCTTCGCGTGCAACGGGAGAAACTGGGATGAACGACGTCCTGAACGCGATCATCGTCGACGACGAGAAGCTGGCCCGGCTGTACCTCGCCGAGCTCGTCGCCGAATTTCCGGAGGTCCGCGTGGTGGCCACCTGCCACGACGGCTTCGAGGCGGTCAAGGCCATCACCGAGCACCGCCCGGACCTGGTGTTCCTGGACATCCAGATGCCGCGGCTCGACGGCTTCGAGGTGCTCGAGCTGGTCGACCGCAGCGCCCTGGCGGTGGTGTTCGTGACGGCCTTCGACCAGTACGCCCTCAAGGCCTTCGACGCCCACGCGGTGGACTACCTGCTCAAGCCGTTCTCCCGCGACCGCCTGGCCGCGGCGCTTGCGAAGGTCCGGCGCAACTTCTCCGGCGGGCTGCCCGGCGTGGACCTGATGCGTCGCACGCTGCGCCCGGACGAGAAGTACCTGGGCCGGATCGTCGTGCGCGACGGCGCGGCGGTCACGATCATCCCCTGCGGCGAGGTCACCAGCCTCTGCGCCGAGGACGACTACGTGAACATCCGCAGCGGCGGCGGCAGCGTCCTCAAGCACCAGACCCTCGCGAGCCTCGAGCAGTCCCTGGATCCGGAGCGGTTCGTGCGGATCCACCGCAGCGCCATCATCAACATCGAGAAGCTCGAGCGCATCGAGCTCCTCGAGCGCGACCACTACGAGGCCGTCCTGCTCGACGGCCAGCGCCTGCGCATCTCCCGCGCCGGGCACCAGCGCCTGCGGGAGCTGCTGGGGTAGGGGAATTTTGTTTTTGTGAAAGGATCCTACGGGACGGCCTTCAGGACGTGGGCCAGGCCGTCCTCGAAGACGGTGCAGATGCGGGCGTAGTCGGCGTCGGTGTGGCGCCAGGCGATGTAGGAGTGGTGGTACGGCTGCATGAAGACGCCCGCGCGGATGGCGTAGGTGTGGAACAGGGTGCGGCGGGCCTTGTACTTGCCGGCCTCGTCGTGGGAGAACCACACGTAGGGCATCATGGGGTTGCCGGTGATCTCCACGGGCAGGCCGGACCTGGCGCAGATCGCGTCGAGGTCGCGGCGCAGCTTGAGGCCGCGCTCCCACAGGATGTCGAGCACGTTGTCGCGCTCGAGGATCTCGAGGGTCTTGATCGCGGCGACCATCTCCAGGCTGTTGGGGAAGAACGTCGACGACAGGAAGGCCTTCTTCTCGTAGACCTTCATGACCTCGGCCTTGCCCACCAGCGCCGAGATCGGGTAGCCGTTGGCCATGGCCTTGCCGAAGGTCGACAGGTCCGGCGTGACGCCGTAGCGCTTCTGGGCGCCGCCCAGGGACATGCGGAAGCCCGAGCGGATCTCGTCGAAGATCAGCACGGCGCCGGCGGCGTGGGCCAGGTCGCGGGCCAGCTCGAGGAAGCCCGGGGCGGGATCCTCGACCGGGTGGGCCAGCGGGTGCCCCACGGGGGTGACGATGATGCCGGCCAGATCGGCCTTGTGCTCGGCCACGAGCTTCTCGAGGCCCTCCTTGTCGTTGTAGTGGAACTCGAAGATGTCCTCGAAGAGCTTCTCGGGGACGCCGCCCTTGACCTCGACGCACCAGTCGTGCCAGCCGTGGTAGCCGCAGCGCAGGATGACCTTGCGGTCGGTGTGGGCGCGGGCCGCGCGGATCGCCGCGGTGGTGGCGTCGGAGCCGGTCTTGACGAAGACCATCATCTCGGCCGACGGGACCAGCCGGCACACGGTGCGCGCCAGCGTGTTCTGGTGCTCCTGCGCCAGGTTGAAGCAGAAGCCCTTCTCCATCTGCGCGATCACGGCGTCGTCGACCTCCTTCTCGCGGTGGCCCAGGATGATCGGGCCGTACGAGCACAGCAGGTCGATGTATTCGTTGCCGTCGACGTCCCAGACGTGGCCGCCGGCGGCGTGATCCAGGAAGATCGGGTACTCGCCGGGCACGAAGTTGTAGGGGCGCCGGATGCCGGCGATGCCGCCGGGCACGAGCTTCTGGGCTTCTTCGTAGAGCTGGAAGGAACGTTCGTTGTTCAGTTTGTCCATGAAACACTCCTGGGTGAGAGGTCGCCGCGTCACTTTCCGCCGGTCATGCCACCGATGGCCGAACCGCCGAACATGAGCAGCGCCTTGAGGTCTTCGTCGGAGAACCGGATCTGGGCGCCGATGTAGAAGTCGCGGCCGCCGCCCGCGCCGGTGCGGGGCCGGTCGTTCATCAGGTCGTCGACGCCGGCGACCAGGAACATGCGGCGGTAGAACTCCCAGACCACGCCGAGCTTGAAGCGCGGGAAGAGGTTGGCCGAGAAGTCGAACAGATCCGCATGGATCGAGAGGCGGTTGTCCAGCAGGTGCAGGTCCATGCCCGCACCGCCGGTGCTCTCCTTGATGCCGAACCGGAACGTGAAGTAGTCGATCTTCTTGCCGAACATGAAGGAGAAGCGCATCGAGTCGGTGACCGAGAGCTCCTCCGTGCGCGACAGCGGCGGTCCCACCTCGGGGTTGTCGGTGCGCGTCACGGTGTACTTGGTCGAGCGGGATCCGCGGGGGTCGTCGATCAGTTCGATCAGGTAGAACTTGTCCTCCCGCGGATACAGCGACACGGAGATGTAGGTCTTGACGCTGTTGGCGATGAGGTTGTACTCGGTGCGCAGGCCGACCACGGCGTCGAGGCGCGTGAGGCCGCCCAGGAAGTTCTTCGCGTCGGAGGTGATCTGCTCGATGTTGTCGGCGATCGTCGCCGAGGTGATGAACTTCCCGATGGTGCCTTCGCCGTCCTTCATCTTCTTGGTGATGTCGGCGAGGTTCTCGGTGACCTCCTTGGTGTTCTCGGCGATGGAGTTGGTGCCGGTCAGGTCCTTGTCCAGCTTGTCGAGCAGGGCGTTGACGCGGTCCAGCGAGGACTGGGCGGAATTGCCCAGGCCGTCGAGCTTGCCGCCGGTGGCCGCCACGATGGTGCGCAGCTCCCGCGTGAGCTCGCGGACGTTGGTGAGGATCAGCGACACGTCCCGCGGCGCCCCCGAGGTGATCACCTTGACGTCGTCGGTGATCGAGTCGAGCTTGAGCAGCAGCTGGTTGAGGGCCTTGGAGTTGGTCACGATCGCGTCGTCGGTGTTGCGCACCAGCTGGGGGATGCCGGTGCTGGCCAGCTTGCGCACCTCCTGCACGAGCAGCTGGACCTCCGGGATCAGGTCGCCGGCGCGGTTGATGATGTCGCCGGTGGTGACGGGCTCCTCGACGATCTTGATCTGGTCGCCGTTGCCCAGGCGGCGGTTCTTGCGCACCTGGCCGGTGAGCGGGTCCATGCTCTCGGGCGTGCCCGGGTCGATCTCGAGGTAGTAGCCGCCCATGAGGCTGGCGACCTTCTTGGTCACCGCGGCGTTCTCGTACAGTACCACCTTCTTCTCCACGTAGATGTCGATGCGCGCGAGCCGGTCCTGCAGCCGCCGGTCGGTGATCTGGCCGACGCGGAGGCCGGCGATCTGCACCATGGACTTGTCCACGAGGCCGGTGGCGTCCCGCAGCAGCGCGTACACGGAGTAGCCGCGCGCGCCGCCGAGGCCCTCGGTGACCGCGTGCAGGCTGTACCAGATCCCGAACGCGACGATGACGATGAACAGGCCGACCTTGAAAGCGGCGCCGAAGTCCTTCATGCGACCGTCTCCTTGCGTCCGAGGATCCCGGAGACCTCCAGGAACTCCACGACCCGCGGATGTGTCGACGCAAGAATCTCCTGCGGCGTCCCGATGTCGATGATCTTCCCGCCCCAGAGCATGCCCACGCGGTGGGCGATGCGGAAGGTGGACGCCATGTCGTGGCTGATCACGACCGAGGTCACGTGCAGGGTGTGGTTGATGTGGGCGATCAGGTCGTCGACGTTCTTGGTGGCGACCGGATCCAGGCCGGTGGTGGGCTCGTCATAGAACAGGATCTCGGGCTTGAGCACGATGGCCCGGGCCAGCCCCACGCGCTTGCGCATGCCGCCGGACAACTCCGACGGGAACTTGTGCTCGATGCCCGGCAGATCCACGCTCTGCAGCACCTCGGTGACGGCCTCGCGGATCTCCCGCTTGCTCTTCCTGGTGTGCTCGATCAGCGGGAACGCGATGTTCTCGTACACCGTCATGGAGTCGAACAGTGCGGCGTACTGGAACACCATGCCGAACTTGTGACGGATCTTGTTCATCTGGTAGTCCGACAGGGGCACCAGGTCGACCCCGTCGACGTAGATGTGCCCGGAGTCGGGCTTCACCAGGCCCATGAGGTGTTTCATGGTGACGCTCTTGCCCTGGCCCGAACCACCGATGATGATGTTGATCTTGCCCCGCTCGAGATCGAGATCGAGCGCGTCGAGCACCGTCTGTCCCCGGAAGCTCTTGGTGAGCCCCCGCACCCGGATCTGGAATCGCTCGTCGCGGATGGCGGGATTGGCGTCGGGGGAGGGAAGGGGATAGTTCATGACAATGTAGTACAACAACTCCAGTGGAAAAGCAAATTTACGGCCGGCCCGTGGTGAAGTTCATCTCCGTCCAGTCCAGGTAATTGCGGCGTCCGAGATCCAGCGGCGCCAGAATGATGAAGGAGTCCCCGGCGCCGGTGTTCCCGCAGTTGGTGCAGGTCGAGCTGGGGACCGAGAGCGTGTTGCCCGCGGAGAAGGTCGAGAAGGTCCCCGTGGCGACCGGTGGCGAGGAGATCAGGTCCCCGTCGGCGACGACCTGGAACGGGACGTCGACGAGCTGGTCGGGCAGGTTGACGTTGAACGTGAAGATCTGCGCGCCGGCGTCGACCATGTGCGACTGGATCTCCAGCACGGCGGGCACCAGGATCCGGTTGTAGCCCAGGTGCAGGCCGAGCCGGGTGGGGTCGCGGAACAGTTCGTAGTTGGGATACTCTGTAATGTAGAAGACGACCTCGGCGGTCCCGAAGGGAGACGAGACGGTCCCGAGGAGGGTCTCGGCGGCGTCGAACGTCCCGTTGCCGTTGTCGTCGCTGTAGATGAACGGGATGACCAGGTAGCCCTTCACGGTGTCGCCGTTGCCGGTGGTCCAGGTGATCTCCCAGTCCTGGGCCTGGCTGCCGGTGAACTCCGGTGCCAGCACGGTGGCGTCATAGGTGCCCCCGGACACGGGGACGTCCACGATCGGGAGGAACTGGCCGGCGCCATGCACCTGGTCGAACATGGAGGTGACCCACGCCATCGACGGGGTGTAGCCGGTCATGGCCGCGGCGTTGACGACGTAGAACGCCATGCGGGCCGTGTCGTAGCCGGAGTCATCGGTGCCCGACAGGTGAATCTCGGTCACCGGGCTGCGGCGGATCCAGGCGTCCATGCTCTCGTTGAAGAAGTCCCAGTCCAGCTCGACGGGTTCGTCGGCGATGACGTCGACGAGCTTCCAACCCAGGGTGCCGGCGGGGTTGGCTCCGTCGGGCATGGCGTAGTGCAGGATGCCCGCGTTGAGGCGGGCGGCCAGCAGGGGCTCGCCCTCGTTCCAAACGTAGTCATCGTTGAGGTCGTCATACACGACGATGGGGAAATAAT